>DATNGN010000041.1:0-10390 GCA_035605875.1 Casimicrobiaceae bacterium | reverse complement strand
GAGCGACAGCCCGATCACGGTGACGAGCACCGAGAACACCGCCGTCACCCGAAACGACGCGAGGTAATGCGGATCGTGGAACAGTGCGATGAAGTTGTCGAACCAGACGAACTGCGTCTTCGACGCGAACGCGTCCTGGATCAGCAGCGACTGGTAGAGCGCCTGCGTCGCCGGCCAGAAGAAGAAGACCAGCGTGATGATGAGCTGCGGCGCGACGAGCGCGTACGGCAGCCACGACGACTGGAAGACGACGCGCTTTTCCATCTCGCGAAATCCCCGCCCGCCTTCGCTGGACCGCCCTCCGCGCGTCGCGCTCGGGGCGGGTTTGCGCCTGGGCGTGGCGCTGCGCTCAGGCGGGCGGGGAATCGGCGGAATCGGCCTCTACTGGTTGGCCTTCTGGAACCGCTCGAGCTGCTCGTTGCCCCGTTGCACGGCTTCGTCGAGCGCGGCCTTGGCGGTCTTCTGGCCGCTCCACACCGACTCGAGCTCCTCGTCGACGATGTTGCGGATCTGCACGAAGTTGCCGAGGCGCAGGCCGCGCGAGTTGGCTGTCGGCGGCTTGTTCGTGAGCTCCTTGATCGCGATGTCGAAGCCCGGGCGCTCCTGGTAGAGCCCCTTCTTCTTCGCGAGCTCGTAGGCGGCCGTCGTGATCGGCACGTAGCCCGTGTCGGCGTGCCACTTCTCCTGCACTTCGGGCGACGACAGGAACGTGAAGAACTTCGCGATGCCCTTGTAGTTCGCGGCATTTTTCTGGTTCAGCACCCACAGCGTCGCACCGCCGATGATCGTGTTCTGCGGCGCGCCCTTGACCGACGCATAGTAGGGCAGCGTCGCGACGCGCCACGGGAACTTCGCGTTGGCCTTGATGTTCGCGTACGAGCCCGACGACGTCGTGATCATCGCGCATTCACCGCTCGTGAACGCCGCGAGCGGCTCGTCCTTGCGACCCTTGTAGACGAACCAGCCCTTCTTGATCCAGTTGCTCATGTTGTTGATGTGCATCGTCTGCACCGGGCCGTTGAACTCGAGCCGCGTGCCGAGGCCACCGAAGCCGTTCTGCAGCGTCGAGAACGGCACGTTGTGCCAGGCGCTGAAGCTTTCGAGCTGAACCCACGACTGCCAGCCGGTCGTAAACGCGCACGAGGCGCCGCCCGACTTGAGCTTGTCCATCGCCTTTTCCATCTCTTCCCACGTCTTCGGCGGATTGGTGGGATCGAGGCCGGCCTTCTTGAACGCGTCGTCGTTGATGTAGAGGACCTGCGTCGAGCTGTTGAACGGCATCGAGATCAGGTGACCCGACGTGTCGGCATAGTACGAATAGACGGCGCCGAGAAAACCCTTCGGGTTCCACGGCTCGTGGTTCTGCTCCATCAACTGGTAGACAGGCTTCACGGCACCCTTCGCCGCCATCATCGTCGCCGTCCCCACTTCGAACACCTGCACGATCTGCGGCGGGTTGCCCGCGCGGTACGCGGCGATCGCGGCCGTCATCGACTCGTCGTACTGGCCCTTGTAGACCGGCGTAACCTTGTAGTCGGATTGCGATTTGTTGAACTGGTCGGCGATCTCGTTGACGATGTCGTTCAGCTTGCCGGTCATCGAATGCCACCAGACGATCTCGGTGGCCGCCTGCGCGGCGGTCGTGGCGCATGCGAATGCGAGCGCAGCCAAGATCCGGGCAAAGCGCTTCGGGCGATGCATCATGATTCCTCCAGTCGAGCGTTTAAGTGCGTAGCCTGCAACTTCGGGTTGCGATTCTATTGCAAAACCCCCCGAGGGGGGCGGGGCGGGATTTTGGCGCCCACCGGGGAAAGCCGCCTCGGACCCGCTGCTGCTACACTGCCGGCCCTCTTCATCGACCCTCGCACGCGATGTCACCCTGCATGCCGGCGCGTCGCGCCATCGCCCACGTCTTTTTGGCCCTCGCCTGCACGCTCGCGCTGCCTGCCGTCGCCGACACCTTCCCGTCGAAGCCCGCGAAGCTCGTCGTACCGTTCCCGCCCGGCGGGCCGCTCGACACGACGGGGCGGGCGATCGCGCAGAAGCTCGGCGAGGCATGGGGACAGAGCGTCATCGTCGAGAACAAGCCGGGCGCGGGCGGCAACATCGGTGCCGACTTCGTCGCGAAATCGCCGCCCGACGGCTACACGATCGTGATGGGCGCCCTGTCGACGCATGCGGTCAATCCGAGCCTGTATCCGAAGATGCCGTACGACGCGAAGAAGGATTTCGCGCCGATCACGCTTGTCGCGATCACGCCGAACGTGCTCGTCGTCAATCCGTCGCTGCCCGTGCATTCGGTGAAGGAGCTGATCGCCTACGCGAAGGCGCACCCCGGCAAGCTGTCGTTCGGCTCGGGCAGCATCGGCAGCGCCGGCCATCTCGCCGGCGAGCTCTTCAAGGTCGACACGGGCGTCGACATGGTGCACGTGCCGTACAAGGGCGCGGCTCCGGCGATGCAGGCGCTCCTCGCCGGCGACACGCAGATCATGTTCGACAACCTCGCGAGCGCGATGAGCCAGGTCAAGGCCGGCAAGCTGCGCGCACTGGCGGTGACGACCGCGCAGCGCTCGAAGCTCGCGCCCGACCTGCCGACGATGGCGGAAGCGGGTGTGCCCGGGTTCGACATCTCGACGTGGTTCGGACTGCTGGCGCCCGCGGGAACGCCGCCCGACGTGATCGCGAAATGGAACGCCGGCGTGACGAAGATCCTTTCGTCGCCCGCGATGCGCGAGCGACTCGAAGCACAAGGCGCGGAAGCGGCGCCCGACACGCCGCAGCAGTTCGCGCGCTTCATCGATCGCGAGCTCGTCAAGTACGCGAAGATCGTGAAGGCATCGGGCGCGAAGGTGGATTGACGTCGAGGGTCGGGATCGAGGATCGATTGACGGAGGAGGAGCGGCGATGAAATCGATGGTGCGCATGCTGACAGCGTTGATCGTGGGCCTGGCATCGATCGGTCTGTCGATGCCGGCCGCGTCCGCGGCCGATTACCCGACGAAGCCGATCAGGATCGTCGTTCCGTTCCCGCCTGGCGGGACCACCGACATCCTCGCGCGCGCCGTCGCGCAGAAGCTTTCGGAAACGTGGAACCAGCAGGTGATCGTCGACAACCGCCCGGGCGCGGGCGGCAACATCGGCGCCGATCTCGTCGCCAAGGCCGCCCCGGACGGCTACACGCTCGTCATGGGGACCGTCGGCACGCACGCGATCAATCCGAACCTGTATCGCAAGATGCCGTACGACCACGTGAAGGATTTCGCGCCGATCATTCTGGTCGCGGGCGTGCCGAACGTGCTCGTCGTCAATCCGTCGCTGCCCGTGCACACGGTGCGCGAGCTGATCGACTACGCGAAAGCGAATCCGGGCAAGCTCAACTTCGCGTCGTCAGGCAACGGGACGTCGATCCACCTGTCGGGCGAGCTCTTCAAGACGATGGCCAACGTGCAGATGACGCACGTGCCCTACAAGGGCAGCGCGCCGGCGCTCGCCGACCTGATGGGCGGACAGGTGCAGCTCATGTTCGACAACCTGCCCTCGTCGCTCGGCCTGATCAAGGGCGGCAAGCTGCGCGCGGTCGCCGTGACGAGCACGACGCGCGCTGCGGCGCTCCCCGACGTGCCGACGATCGCCGAGTCAGGTCTGCCCGGGTTCGAGGCATCGTCGTGGTTCGGCCTGCTCGCGCCGGCGGGCACGCCGCACGACATCGTCGCGAAGCTCAACGGTGTGATCGCCGCGTGGCTCGCGACGCCGGATGCGAAGGACAAGCTGCTCGCGCAAGGCGCGATCGCCGCCGGCGGCTCGCCCGAAGCGTTCGCGAAGCACATCGACAGCGAGACGAGCAAGTGGGCGAAGGTCGTGAAGGCCAGCGGCGCCCACATCGACTGATCCAGAATCGGCTGCGCGGGGGCGTTTCATGACCGCATCGTCCATGCGCCGGCTGCAGTCAGGATCCAGCCGACGATGAACGCGACGCCGCCGAACGGCGTGATCGCGCCGAACCACCGCGGCGCGCCGAGCGCGAGCAGATAGAGGCTGCCGCCGAAGAGCACGATGCCGGCGACGAACAGCCACGCCGCGTAACGCAGCGCGGCGCTGTCGGTCGCGTGCAGCATCAGCAAGCCCAGCAGGATCAGCGCGAGTGCGTGCCACGCGTGGTACGTGACGCCGGTATGCCAGATCGCCAGCATTTCGGGGGCGAGACGCGCCTTCAGCGCGTGCGCCCCGAATGCGCCGAGCGCGACGGCGAGCGCCATGAACAGCGATCCGGCGACGAGTGCGAAGCGTGCGGTCATTTTCGACTAAACTTACGAAGCGATGACGCATCCTACGGCAACGTCCACGAAACGATAGCACCATGACGATCGAACGCCGCAACGTCGGCAAGCGCCTGTCCGACCTCGTGATCTACGCGCCGCCACCGGGCGGCCGCCTCGTCTATCTGGCGGGACAAGTCGCCGAGGAGCGCAAGGCCGACATCACGCGTCAGACGCGATCGGTGCTCGCACAGATCGATCGTCTGCTCGAGGAAGCCGGCACCGACAAGACGAAAATCCTCTCCGCGACGATCTATCTCGCCGATATGAGCGACTACCAGGCGATGAATGCGGTGTGGGATCAATGGGTCCCGCAGGGCGAGACGCCCGCGCGCGCGACGGTCGAGGCGAAGCTCGCCAATCCCGACTACCGCGTCGAGATCCAGGTCGTCGCGGCGGCCGGCTGACGCGAGCGGCGACGCCCATGCCACTGACGCCCGGCGCGCAGGCGCTCGTCGCCGAGACTGCCCGCCGCGAGCCGACGACGCCGCATCCGGAAGCGGCGACGATGCCCGTCACGCGGGCGCTGTTCGACGAGGTGATGGTGCCGTGCTTCGCGCCCGCGCCGTTCATTCCCGTGCGTGGCGAAGGCTCGCGCATCTGGGACCAGGCGGGCCGCATGTACATCGACTTCGCGGCCGGCGTCGCGGTCACGTCGCTCGGCCATTGCCATCCGGCGATCGTTCGCGCGCTCGAAGCGCAGGCGAAGACGCTGTGGCACGTCTCGAACTGGTTCACGAACGAACCGGCGCTGCGGCTCGCGAAGCGGCTCACCGATGCGACGTTCGCCGAGCGCGTGTTCTTCTGCAATTCGGGCGCCGAAGCGAACGAGGCGGCGCTGAAGCTCGCGCGACGCCATGCGCACGATCGCTACGGCCCGCACAAGACGCGCATCGTGTCGACGCTCAACGCCTTCCACGGGCGCACGCTCTTCACGGTGACGGCCGGCGGGCAGGCGAAGTATGCAAGCGGCTTCGGACCCAATCCCGAAGGCATCGTGCACCTGCGCTACAACGACGTCGCCGCGCTGGAGGCCGAATTCGCCGCGCACGGCAGCGAGATCTGCGCGATGATCCTCGAGCCGATGCAGGGCGAAGGCGGGATGACGCCGGGAACGCCCGAGTACCTGCAGGCGGCGCGGCGCCTTTGCAGCGAGCATGGCGCGCTGCTGGTCCTCGACGAAATCCAGAGCGGCATGGGCCGCACCGGCGCGCTCTTCTCGTACATGCAAAAAGGCATCGTGCCCGACATCCTGACGAGCGCGAAAGGACTCGGCGGCGGCTTTCCGATCGGCGCGATGCTGACGACGGCCGACGTCGCGAGCGCGTTCTCGGTCGGCGTGCACGGCACCACGTATGGTGGCAATCCGCTCGCGTGCGCCGTCGCGGGTGCGGTGTTCGACATCGTCGACACGACCGAAGTGCTCGACGGCGTCAAGGCGCGTCACTCGCTGTTCATCGAAGGATTGCGTGCGATCAACGGACGCCGGCGCGTGTTCCGCGACCTGCGCGGCGAAGGCGTCTGGATCGGCTGCGAGCTCGACGAGCCGTGGCGCGGCAAGGCTGCGGCCGTCATGAGCGCCGCGGGCGACGCGGGATTGCTCGTGCTGATGGCCGGGCCCGACGTCGTGCGCATCGCGCCGTCGCTCGTCATCTCGCTCGACGAGATCCTCGAAGGGCTGGCGCGGCTCGAGACGGCCGTCAATCGCACCTTAACCTGACGACGCCACAAACGTGTTCTTCGTCCGGCCGATCGCGCGCGATGATCTGCCGGCCGTGCTTGCGCTCTCCGAGCGCACCGGCACCGGACTGACGACGCTCCCCGCCAATCGCGAGCGGCTGCTCGAGCGCATCGAGCGGTCCCTCGCGTCGTTCGAAACGCGCGCGCAGCGCAAGGACGCGTGCTACATGTTCGTGCTGGTCGAAGCGAGCGATGCGAACGAGACGCGCGTCGTCGGCATCAGCGCGATCGAGGCGGCCGTCGGGTTGAACGAGCCCTGGTACAACTACCACGTGGGCACGCTCGTGCATGCGTCGCGCGCGCTCGACGTCTACACGACGACGCCGACGCTGTTCCTGTCGAACGACCACACGGGCCACAGCGAGCTTTGCTCGCTGTTCCTCGACGAGCGCTACCGCGTCGGCAAGAACGGCGCATTGCTGTCGAAAAGCCGGCTGCTGTTCATCGCCGAGTACAGCCAGCTCTTCGCGGCGAAGATCTTCGCCGAGTTGCGCGGCCGTCTCGAGCCCGACGGCTCGAGCCCGTTCTGGGAAGGCCTCGGCCGCCATTTCTTCGCGATGGAATACTCGCGCGCCGATTACCTGACGGGCACCGGACAGAAGTCGTTCATCGCCGAGTTGATGCCGAAGCATCCTGTCTACGTGAACCTGCTGCCGCAGCCGGCGCGCGATGCGATCGGGGCCGTGCACGCAGATACGGCGCCGGCGCGCGCGATGCTCGAGCAGGAAGGCTTCCGTTACGAAGGTTATGTCGATATCTTCGATGCCGGCCCGACGTTCGAATGCACGCGCGACAACATCGACGCGGTGCGCCGCGCGTGGGTGATGCCTTGCACGCTGGGCGAGGAGGATCCGGTGCCCGACAGCCTGACCGACGACATCCTGTGGCTCGTCTGCAACCGCAAGTTCGTCGGCTGGCGGGCGCTGGTGACTGCCGCGCCGCCGCGCGTCGACCGCTTTCCGCTGCTGCCGTACGCTGCGCAGGCACTCGGCGTCGGCGAAGGCGACAGCGTGCGCGTCGTGCCGCTCGCGCCGGGGGATCGATGAACACCGTGAGCGCCGAAGGGCCGCCCCGAGGCGCGAACTCCGCCCCCTCAGGGGGCAGCGAAGCGGCGCAGCCGCGAGCGTGGGGGGGCCACATCCCGTTCGACGGCCTCCCCGGTCCCACGCACAACTACTCGGGCCTCGCGCACGGCAACCTGGCTGCCGAACGCAACGCGCAGCAGGTCGCCAATCCACGCGAAGCGGCGTTGCAGGGACTCGCGAAGATGCGCGCGCTCGCCGCGCGCGGCTATCCGCAAGGCGTGCTGCCGCCGCAGGAGCGGCCCGACGTGCACGCGTTGCGCCGGCTGGGCTTTGCCGGCAGCGATCACGACGCCATCCTGCAGGCCGGCCGCGATGCGCCCGATCTTCTCGCCGCCTGCTGCTCGGCGGCCGCGATGTGGGTCGCCAATGCGGCGACGGTGAGCGCATCGGCCGACTGCGCCGACGGCCGCGTTCACTTCACGCCGGCCAACCTCGCGACGTATTTCCATCGTGCGATCGAGGCGCCGACGACGACCCGCGTACTGCGCGCGATCTTCGCCGACGACGCGCATTTCGTCGTGCACGATCCGTTGCCCGCCGCACCGCAGCTGGCCGACGAAGGCGCGGCGAACCACACGCGCTTCGCCCCCGCCGTCGATACGCCGGGTGTCGAATGGTTCGTCTATGGCCGCCGCGCTTTCGGCCCCGGCGTCGCGCCGTCACGCTTTCCGGCACGCCAGACGCGCGAGGCGGGCGAGGCCGTTGCGCGTCAGCACGGGCTCGATGCGGCGCGCACACTCTTCACGCAGCAGCGACCGGACGCGATCGACGCCGGCGTCTTTCACAACGACGTGATCGCCGTCGGCGAAGGCACGTTCCTGTTCTGCCACGAGCGCGCGTTCGTCGACGAGGCCGCGACGCTCGATGCGTTGGCAGCGCTCGTCGGTCCTGCGTTCTCGGCGATCGTCGTGCGCGACGACGAGTTGCCGCTTGCCGATGCCGTGGCGACGTACCTGTTCAACAGCCAGCTGCTGGCGCGCGCCGACGGCCGCTTTCTGCTCGTCGCGCCCGCCGAATGCGCCGTGCACCCGGCTACCGCGCAACTGCTCGATCGTCTGCTCGCGAGCGGCTCGCCGATCGCCGAGGTGCTGACGTTCGACCTGCGCCAAAGCATGCGCAACGGCGGCGGCCCCGCCTGCTTGCGGCTTCGCGTGCCGCTGACGGTCGGCGAAGAGGCGGCGATCCGCGGCAACGTCGTGCTCGACGACGCGCTTGCCGCGGCGCTCGACGGCTGGATCCGTCGTCACTATCGCGATCGCCTCGTGCCCGCCGATCTGCGCGATCCCGCACTCCTCGACGAAACGCGACGCGCGCTCGACCAGCTCACGCAATTGTTGGAGTTGCCGCCGGTCTATCCCTTTCAGACGGCGTGACGCGGGACGCATGCGGGATTAAGCTGGGGGAGCCCCCTGTTCACAGTGGGATCAACGTGAAGGAGCGGATCATGAACGTATCGATAATCGGCGCGGCCGGCCTGACGGTGTTGCTACTCGCGGGATGCGAGACCGTCAACGGTCCGCAGGCGTACGCGAACGCGGAAGCGCAGCGTGAGGGCTGCCCGTCGGGCGCCACGGTCGTCACGTCCACGCGCGAGCAAATGCGGCTGCAGCAGGACCCGAACGCGCAGACCGACTCGATGAAGCAGGCTGAGGGCAGCCTCGCGCTCGCCGGGGTCAAGAAGAACGAGCCGCGCGAGCTGCGCAACAATATCGCGCCCGAGGAAAGCCTGACGAGCAAGTCGATCCGCGGCTGCTGACGCACGCCACGTCGGGGTCGGACCCGATCGGCGCGCGAACTTGCGCTGCGGCCCCGACGTGCATCAATCCGCCGCAATGGCGGGCAGGCGCCGGTGCAACCGTACCGGCGAAAAGCGCATCGCGACGAGCGCGAGCGCGATGCCGAGCGACCCTACCACCCACAGCGTGTGCCGCAGGCCGATGCCGGTCGCGAGCGCCCCGCCGGCGAGCGAGCCGAGCGGTGCCGCGGCGACCGTCAGGAAGCGCATCGTCGCCGTCATCCGTCCGAGCAGCCGGTCGGGCGTGAGCGCCTGGCGCAGCGCGAGGTAGTTGATCGCGTACAGCACGGCCCCGAAGTCGAACAGCAGCATCGCGGCGCCGAGCAGCAACGTCGCGGTTCCCGTCGAGCCGCGAATCAATCCGAATGCCTGCCAGCCGAATGCGGTGAGGAGCAGTCCGTAGACGATCGCCGCGCCGACGCCGAAGCGCCTCGACAGCCGCTCGGCCGTCGACGCCGCGACCACGCAGCCGAGTCCGCCGGCCATGTACGCGAGACCGATCGTGCCGGCCGACAGGTGAAGCTCGCGCGTCGCGAAGAGGATCAGCACCGCGATCTGCATGTGGTGCAGCACCTGCCATGCCGCTGCGACGAACGCGAGCGAGCGCAGCGTCTCGTTCCTGAACACGAGTGCCAGGCCCTCGCGAATCTCCGCGGCCATCGATGTGCGCGCGACCCGAGCCGGCCGCACGTCGTGCGGCACGCGCAGACGCCGCAGAATGAGCGCCGACGCGAGGAAGCCCAACGCGTCGATCGCGATCGCGAACGGCGCCGTCAAAAGCTGGATGAGGCCGCCGGCGATGCCGGGGCCGATCAGCGCCGACGACGTCTCGCCGAGCACGATCTTCGCGTTCGCTTCGACGAGGCGGCCGCGCCCGGCCATCTGCGCGATCAACACTTGGTACGCGGCACCGCCGACGACGTTCTGCACGCCGCAGAAGAAACCGACCGCGTACAGGACTTCGACGGACAGAACGCCGCGCCACGCGCAAAGCGGGATCGCCGCGAGCGCAGCGGCACGACTCAGATCCGACGCGATCACGACCGGCAACTTGCGGATCCGATCGAGCATCACGCCCGCGTGCAGCGAGACGAGCGCGAACGGCAGCGCCTCGAGCGCGACGAGGATGCCCATCTGCAACGGCGTCGCGTGCAGGAGCAGCGCGGCGGTGAGCGGCAGTGCGAGATTGGTGATCTGCGCGCCGAACGACGTGATCGTCAGCGACAGCCACAAGCGGCGGAAGTCGGGCACGCGCCAGAGGCCGCGGAAGTTGCGGCGAATGACGCGTGCGAACCGTTCGAGCGGTTTCATGCCTCTTCTCCGGCCGTGCCGAAAGCGGCGCGGCCACCGATTCAACGATCGGCGGATTCGAAGCGGGAGGAATTTTTCCCGATCTCGGAGATCCGCCGGTGCCCGGCGGACCTCCGCGCGGGCGGTTACTTCAGGTGCTGCAG
>DATNGN010000040.1:0-20376 GCA_035605875.1 Casimicrobiaceae bacterium | reverse complement strand
GGACGCGCGCCGAGGCTTTCGGCGACCTGCTCGAATTCGACCGGCAGGCGCGCAAGCCCCGCCGAAACGTTGCCATACGTGAACGCGGAGATCAGCACGAAATGCGCGATCAGCACGATCAACGTCGTGCCGTTCAGCAGCACCGGCGGACGGCTGAACGCGACGAGGAGGCCGAGGCCCACCGACACCGACGGCACCGCGCTCGGGATGAAGAACACGACGTCGAGCAGACGCTTCGGCACGCGCGCGAGCGGCCGCAGCGCGAGTGCCGCCCACGTGCCGCTGACGAGCGCGACCGCGCTGGCGACGAAGCCCGTCCAGAGGCTCACGTGCAACTGCTCGAGCGAATCGCCGTGCAGCGCGTCGACGTAGTGCTCGAGCGTCATGTGGCTCGGCAGCACGCCGTTCCACTGACCGCTGATGCTGGCGAGCGCGATCACGCCGATCGGCAGGCCGTACAACACCGCGAACAGCAGCAACGCGAGCGCCCAGGTGAGCGCGCGGCCGGTTCTAGACCAGACCAGCACGCCGGCTCCCGAAGTACGCGACGACGAAGCGGTACAGCGAATAGAGCGCGATCGACAGCGCGACGTTGACGACCGCGATGACGCAGGCGGTCGTGTAATCGAACTGCTGGATCGCCTTGTCGTAGATCAGAAGCGGCAGCGTGATCACGTCCTTGGCGCCGATGAACAGTACGATGCCGAACTCGTTGACGGTCAAGAGCAGGCACAGGCTGCCGCCGGCGATCAGCGCCGGCAACGCCGCCGGCAGGATGATCCGCGACACGATGCGAAGCGGTCGCGCGCCGAGGCTCGCCGCGACTTCGATCTGCGCCGGCTCGATCAACGAGAACGCAGCGAGCAGCGGGCGCATCACGAATGGCGTATAGACGGTCACCTCGGACAGCATCACGCCCCACTGCGAATAGAGGAAATCGACCGGCGGCAGGTCGAGGTGCAGCAGCGCTTTCAGCGACTCGTTCAGCATGCCGGCCGAGCCGTAGATGAACGTGAACGCGAGCGCGACGAGGAACGTCGGCAGCGCGATGAACGTGTCGATCATCCGCGCGATCACGCGGCTTCCCGGAAACGGCGTGAACGCGATCAGCACCGACAGCACGAACCCGAGCACGAGGCAGCCCGCCGTCGCGGCCAGCGCAATGGTCAGCGTATTGCCGATCGCGTGATGGAATTCGCGCGACGCGAACACGGTCGCGAACTTGGCGAGCGACAGGACGTCGCCACCGCCGGTCAGCGCCTGGCGTACGATCAGCGCCAGCGGAAAGAAGAACAGCGCCGCGAGGATCAGAAGCGGCGGTGCTATCCACGAATTCACGGCGGGCCGCGCGTCGGCGACCGGGAGCCGAAGCGCGATGTCAGCCACGAACCATCGTTTCCGGAACGAGCGTCGCCTGCATCGCGCTGAAATGGACGGTCAACGGCGCACCGGGCGCTGGCGGCGCGTGCATCGGTGCGCACGACACCCGCAACAGATGCCCGTCGACGTCGAGCTCGACGCTTTGCATGTCGCCCTGCCACTGGACGCTCTTCACCGTCGCGGTCAATGCGTTGCTCGCGCCATCGGGCGGCGCCAGACAAAGGTCGTGCGGCCGCACGCACAGCAGGCATTCGCCGCCGTCGGGAAGCGCATGGTGGTTGCGCGCGACGAACGCGCCGTCGCGAAAGCGTACCCGGGCCATGCCCCCGCCGGTGGCGACCAGCGCCTGCACGGGCAGCAGGTTCGCGCGCCCGAGAAACTCGGCCGAAAAGCGGTTGGGCGGATAGCGATAGAGCGATTGCGCATCGCCGAACGCGACGAGCTTGCCGTCGCGCATGATGCCGATATGGTCGGCGAGCGTCAGCGCCTCGGTCTGGTCGTGCGTGACATAGAGCACGGTCAGCGACGGCAACTCGCGATGCAGCTTCGCGAGTTCGTCCAGCATCGAGCGGCGGATCTGCGCGTCGAGCGCCGACAGCGGCTCGTCGAGCAGCAGCACCTGCGGCTTGATCGCGAGCGCCCGCGCGATCGCGACGCGCTGCTGCTGGCCACCTGAAAGCTCGCGCGGGTAGCGTTTCGCGTAGTTCGCCATGCCGACGAGGCGCAGGCATTCGGGCACGCGCTCGCGGATCACGTCGGCGGCCGCGCCGCGCGCGCGCAGCCCGAACGCGACGTTCTCCTCGGCGCGCATGTGCGGAAACAGCGCGTAGTTCTGCACGACCATGCCGATGTTGCGCGCATGCGGCGCGACGTTCGTCACGTCGCGCGTGCCGATCGTGATACGGCCGCGCACCGGGCGGACGAACCCCGCCACCGCGCGCAACGCCGTCGTCTTGCCCGATCCCGAAGGACCGATCAGCGCGACGATCTCGCCGGGATTGACGGCGAGCGTCAGCGAATCGAGGACGACGAGGCCGTTGTACGCGACCGTCACGTCGTCGAAGCCGATGCCGCTGCTGCTGCGGCCGGCAGCCCGCTCGACGCCCACCCGCGCGGCGGTCGGAACCGCGTGCGCGGTTCCGACGAGGTCAGCCGGCATCACTGGCCCGAGATCGCCTTGTTGTAGGCGGCGACGTCCGCCTGCAGATTCGTGAGCACCTGATTCCAGTCGGGCGACCAGATCTCCACGCCTTCGAGCATCGCGTTCAGCTTCTTGAAGTTCTCGTCGGTCGGATGCACGTCGCTGCGTACCGGGAAGCCCTGCGCGACCGAGCTGATCTCTTCCTGCGCGGGTTGGCTCAGCAGCCAGTCGATCAGCTTCTTGCCGTTCTCGGCGTGCGGCGCGTTGGCGACGAGACCGATGTAGTACGGCAACGCGAACGCCGACCGCTTGCCGTTCGGGCCTGCGGGGAAGAATACCTGCACGTTCGGGTTGTTGCGCATCTGCGCGAGGTTCATCTGCATGTCGCCGTTCGCGACGTAGAGCTCGCCCTTGTTGACGAGCGCCGTCAGCTTGCCGGTCGACGCCGACGGACCGAGGTTGTTCGCCTGCAGCTTGCCCAGGTAGGCGAGCCCCGCGTCCTTGCCGCCGAACGCGTGGAACGCCTGCAGCATCAGCGCCGTGCCGTCGCCGGCCTGGCCCGGTGTCGAGTACTGCAGCTTCTTCTTGTACTTGGGATCGAGCAATTCCTCGTAGGTCTTCGGCGGGCTCTTCAGCACCGACGCGTTGTAGATGAAGTTCGGATAGTTGTTCATCATCACGACGTAGAGGCCCTTCGGGTCCTTGTCGCGCGCGGCCAGCTTGTCGGCGTCCTTCGGCGTGAAGGGCTGCAGCAAGCCGTCGGCGGCGGCGCGCTGCATGAACGGCGGCAGCGTGACGAGCACGTCGGCCTGCGTGTTCGACTTCTCCTTCGCGACGCGGTCGACGACGCCGCCCGAGCCCGCCTCGATGTATTGCACCTTGATGCCGGTCGCCTTCGTGAACGCGTCGAACTGGTTGCCGAACCAGCTCGGATTGCCGTCCTTGAGGCCATCGGCCGCGTAGATCGTCACCACCTGCTGCGCGTAGGCGCCGGCGGCGAACATCGCCAGCACGAACGCGAGAATCGTCGTCAGTTTCGACTTCATGGGGCTCCTCCCGAAAGTCAATCGAACGTCATCGAGTCACGCCCCGCGGCATGGCAATGCCGTGCGGGCGCTCGCATGAAACGGCGGCCATCTTATCTCGCGCCGCGCCCGTTGCGTGCAGCACATCGGTCGCTGCCGGACGCATGGGATTCAGCGCGTAGATTGTTGACAATCTACAGCCAACAGCTTTTAATGGCAACATGTTCAAGCCCGGTTCCGACACGCCGTCCCGCGCGCGCTCGCGCGCCGCGGCCGAGCCGTTGCGTGGCGCGAGCGGCAGTGCGCCGCCGGCAGCGCGCGCCGCGGTGCCGCTGCGCCGCGTCGCCGACGACCACCCGATCGCGCTGATGCAGACGAACTCGCTGCCCGGGCTCGTGCAGCGCGAGCTCGAACGGATGATTCTCGCCGGCGACCTTTCGGCGGGTTCGAAGCTCCGGGAGGCCGAGGTCGCGTCGATGCTCGGCGTGTCGCGCGGACCCGTCCGCGAGGCGTTTCGCGCGCTCGAGGAGTCGGGCCTCGTCCGCCTCGAGAAGAACCGGGGCGTCTTCGTGCGCCAGATCGACATCGACGAGGCAGACCAGATCTTCGAGCTGCGGGCCGTGCTCGACGAGTTCGCGGGACGCCGCGCCGCGCAGCGCGCGACCGCCACCGAAGCGGACGAACTGCGCGGACTCGTCGATCGAATGGACAAGGCGGTCACGCGCGGCGACGTCGACGGCTATCACGCGGCGAACATCGCGTTCCACGACCGCATCGTCGAGCTCGCCGGCAACGCGAAACTCACGTTCGTCTATCGCCGGCTCGTGAACGAGCTGAACCTGCATCGGCGCGCGGCGCTCGGGCAGGCCGGCATTCTGCCGGTGTCGATCCGCGAGCATCGGCTGATCGTCGATCACATCGCGGCGAAGCAGGCGGCCGCCGCCGGCCGCGCGCTGCACGAGCATGCGATGGCGAGCCGCGAGCGCGTCCACCATACGAGCGCCACCCCCGCACAACGAACGAGGAAATCGGCACGATGACGTCTGCAGCGAAGCAACCGATCGAGGTCAATGGCCGCCGCTATCGCTGGCCCGCGCGGCCGCTTGTCGTCGTCTGCGTCGACGGTTGCGAGCCCGATTACGTGAACCAGGCGATCAGCGCCGGCAATGCGCCGTGGCTGGCCGGATTGAACGGCCGCGCGACGTGCCTCACCGCCGACTGCGTCGTGCCGTCGTTCACGAACCCGAACAACCTGTCGATCGTCACCGGCGCACCGCCCTCGGTGCACGGGATCTGCGGCAACTACTTCTACGATCCCGACGCGCGCGCCGAAGTGATGATGAACGACCCCAAGTACCTGCGCACCGGAACGATCCTCGCCGCGTTCGCCGATACAGGCGCGAAGGTCGCCGTGATCACCGCGAAGGACAAGCTCCGCGCCCTCCTCGGCCATCGGCTGAAGGGCATCTGCTTTTCGTCCGAGCATGCCGACAAGGTCACGCGCGAAGCGAACGGCGTCGACGACGCGCTGTCGCTCGCCGGCATGCCGCTGCCGTCCGTCTACAGCGCCGAATTGTCGGAATTCGTGTTCGCCGCGGGCTGTGCGCTGCTCGAGCGCGACCGGCCCGACATCATGTACCTGTCGACGACCGACTACGTGCAGCACAAGCACGCGCCCGGGACGCCGGCGGCGAATGCATTCACCGGCATGCTCGACCGTTATCTCGCGCGGCTCGACGCCGCCGGCGCCACGGTCGTGCTGACCGCCGACCACGGCATGAACGCGAAGACCGATGCGTTCGGCCGCCCGAACATCGTCTTCCTGCAGGACATCCTCGACGCCGCGTACGGCGAAAGCGCGACGCGCGTGATCCTGCCGATCACCGATCCGTACGTTGTCCATCACGGCGCGCTCGGCTCGTTCGCCACCGTCCACGTCGACGGTCGCGTGGGCGTCGACGACGTGCGCGCACGGATCGCCGCGTTGCGCGGCATCGATCTCGTGCTGCCGCGTGCCGAAGCCTGCGCGCGCTTCGAACTGCCCGAGGATCGCGTCGGCGATCTCGTCGTCGTCTCCGAGCGGCTCACCGTCATCGGCAGCCGCAAGAGCCGGCACGACCTCTCCGGACTCGACGCGCCGCTGCGCTCGCACGGCGGCATCTCCGAGCAGCGCGTGCCGTTGATCGCCAACCGGCCTGCGCCCGACCTGCCGCAGCGTCGCTGGCGCAATTTCGACGCGTTCGACCTCGGTCTCAATCACCTCGCTTAACGCCCCAAGAACCCCTCAATGTTGACCACTGCCAGGCGCTCGACTGCGCCCACTCCGCTGACCGAATCCATGCGCATCGCCGGCGAACGCGTCGGCAGCGCGCGCACGCTCGACGTGCTGAACCCGTATACCGGCGACGTCGTCGGAACCGTCCCGCGCGCGAGCATCGACGACATCCGCCGCGCGTTCGCAGTCGCGCGCGCCTACAAGCCGACGCTCACGCGCTACGAGCGCTACGAAATCTGCCGTAAAGCGGCAGAATTGATCGCGGCGCGCACGGCGGCGCTCTCCGATCTCATCACCGCCGAGTGCGGAATCTGCAAGAAGGACTCGCTCTACGAGGTGGGGCGCGCCCGCGACGTCTTCACGTTCGCCGGCAACGCCGCGCTCCAGGACGACGGCCAGGTATTTTCCTGCGATCTGACACCGCACGGGAAGTCGCGCAAGGTCTATACGCTGCGCGAGCCGCTGCTCGGCGTGATCTCGGCGATCACGCCGTTCAACCATCCGCTGAACCAGGTCGCGCACAAGGTTGCGCCGTCGATCGCGACGAACAACCGGATGGTGCTGAAGCCCACCGAGAAGACGCCGCTCGCCGCACTCGCGCTCGCCGACATCCTCTACGAGGCGGGGCTGCCGCCGCCGATGTTCTCGGTCGTCACCGGCGACCCGCGCGAGATCGCCGACGAGATGCTCGTCAACCCCGACATCGACCTCGTCACGTTCACCGGCGGCGTGCCGGTCGGCAAGTACATCGCCGGCAAGGCCGTCTACAAGCGGCAGGTGCTGGAACTCGGCGGCAACGACCCCATCATCGTCATGGAGGACGCCGACCTCGACGAAGCCGCCACGCTCGCGGCTACGGGGTCGTACAAGAATTCGGGGCAGCGCTGCACGGCGGTCAAGCGCATGCTCGTCCAGCAGGACGTCGCCGACGCGTTCGTCGAGCGGCTGCTCGCCCGCACCCGCGCCTGGACCTACGGCGATCCGATGGACCCGAAGGTCGACATGGGCACGGTCATCGACGAGCCGGCCGCGAAGACCTTCGAAGCGAAGGTCAACGCTGCCGTCGCGCAGGGCGCACGCCTTTTGCATGGCAACCGGCGCGAGGGTGCGCTCTATTCCCCCACGGTGCTGGACCAGGTGGCTCCCGAGATGGACGTGGTGAAGACCGAGACGTTCGGGCCGGTGTCGCCGGTGATCCGCTTCCGCGACATCGACGACGCGATCCGGATCTCGAATTCGACCGCGTACGGACTGTCGTCGGCCGTCTGCACGAACCGGCTCGACTACATCACGCGCTTCGTCCGCGAACTGCAGGTCGGCACGGTGAACGTTCGCGAAGTGCCCGGTTACCGGCTCGAGTTGACGCCGTTCGGCGGCATCAAGGATTCGGGCCTCGGCTACAAGGAGGGCGTGCAGGAGGCGATGAAGAGCTTCACGAACGTCAAGACGTATTCCTTGCCGTGGTAATTCTTCGGACGAAAGTGAAAACCTGCTTTCGTCCGGTCATGCTTGCCTTGAATCGCGGGCGAAGCCCGACGATTCAAGGCGCGAAAGGCGACTAAACATCGCGCGCCACGCGCGCTTGAGCGACACGCGATGCAGTTACTGTTGAACCTTCTCGCCGGCGTTTCGCTGCTCGTCTGGGGCACGCACATCGTGCGCATGGCGATCCTGCGCATGTATGGCGGCGAGTTGCGCCGCATCCTGCGACGCAGCGTGTCGAAGCGCGTCCCGGCGTTCTTCTCCGGTCTCGGCGTGACGGCGCTTTTGCAGAGCAGCACCGCCGCAGCGCTGATCGTCGCGGCATTCGCCGGACAGGGACTGATCGGCACCGCGCCCGCGCTCGCGGTGATCCTCGGCGCCGACGTCGGCACCGCGCTCGTCACGGTGCTGCTGTCGTTCGACCTCTCGTGGCTCGCGCCGCTGTTGATCTTCAGCGGCATCGCCCTTTACCTCTCCAGCCAGGCGACGGCCGCCGGCCGCTTCGGTCGCATCCTGATCGGCCTCGGCCTCATCATGTTCGCGCTGCAGTGGATCTCGGTCGCGGCGCATCCGATCGTGCAGGCCGCAGGCGTCAAGGTCATCTTCGCGTCGCTGACAGGCGACGTGATGCTCGACATGCTGGTGGCGGCGCTCTTCACGGTGCTGTGCTATTCGAGCCTCGCCGTCGTGCTGCTGGTCGCGACCTTTGCGTCGCTGCACGTCATCGCCCTGCCGGTTGCACTCGGGCTCGTGCTCGGCGCGAACCTCGGCAGCGGCGTGCTCGGCATGCTGTCGACGATGCGTTCGGCGCCCGAAGCGCGCCGCGTCACGCTCGGCAATTTCCTGTTCAAGCTGATCGGGTGCGTGCTCGCGGTGCCGCTCGCGGGCCATCTAGACCAGTGGATCGCGGGCATCGGGCTCGATCCGGCGCGCGAGGTCGTGCTGTTCCACCTGGGCTTCAACGTGACGATCGCCGCATTGCTGCTTTTCTGGACCGAACACATCGCGAAGGTCGCCGAGCAGGTGCTGCCCGCACGCGCGGCGTCGGAGGATCCGTCGAAGCCGCGTCACCTCGACCCGTCGGCGCTCGACACGCCGAGCCTCGCGATCGCCTGCGCCGCGCGCGAGGCGATGCGCATCGGCGACGTCGTCGAGCAGATGCTCGCCGGCATGCTCACCGTGCTCACGACGAACGACCGCACGCTCGCCGAGCGGCTGCGCAAGATGGACGACGTCGTCGACGAGCTCTACACGGCCGTCAAGCTCTACCTGACGCAGATTCCGCGTGAGGCGCTCGAGCAGCGCGAGGGCCGCCGCTGGGCCGACATCGTGTCGTTCGCGATCAACATGGAGCAGGTCGGCGACATCATCGAGCGCATCCTGACCGACCTCGAGGACAAGAAGATCGACAAGGGACGCAACTTCTCCGGCGCCGGGATGGCCGAGATCTGCGACCTGCACGCACGACTGATCGCGAACCTGCGGCTCGGGCTGTCCGTCTTCCTGAACGGCGACCTGAAGCATGCGCAGGAGCTGCTCGCGCAGAAGGTGCTCTTCCGCGATCTCGAGCGCGCCTACGCGAACTCGCATCTCGGACGCCTCGCCGGCAACACGGTGGAAAGCATCGAGACGTCGTCGCTGCACCTCGACCTGATCTCGGACCTGCGGCGGATCAATTCGCACATCTGCTCGATCGCCTATCCGATTCTCGAGGAAGCCGGCGTGCTCGCGCGCACGCGCCTCAAGACCGACGAGGGGGCCGCCGCACCCGCAGAACGCGTCGCGTCGCCGCTCGCCGACAACGCGAGCGCGGCATGGCAGAAGCGCAAGCCGAAGACCGCGTGATGGCCGGCGCGGCAACGCCCCTGCCCGATTCCGTTCCGAGATTCCCGCAACCGCCGCAACCGGCGCGCGCCTGACCATGCCGGCGCAGGAGCTCTCGGTCGGCATCACCGTCGCCGTTCTCGGCGCCGGATTGTTGCATGCGGGCTGGAACGCGCTGCTGAAGGCCGCACCGGGCGGCGAGCCGATGCTCGACACGGCGAGCGTCGTTGCGGGCTCGTGCATCTGGGCCGCCATCGCGCTTCCGTTCGTGTCGCTGCCCGATCCCGCCGCGTGGAAGTTCATCGCCGGCTCGACGGTGATCCACTTCGGGTACTACGTGACGCTCGCGCACGCGTATCGCACCGGCGACCTGTCGTTCGCCTATCCGTTGATGCGCGGCACGGCGCCGTTGCTCGTGGCGGTGCTCGGCATCGTGCTGCTCCACGAGCTGCCGAGCGCGCACGCGATGCTCGGCATCGTGCTGATCTGCACGGGCATCGTCAGTATCGCGTTCATTCGCCGTGAGCGGCATCCGCCGGCGGCCGCGCGCTGGGCGTTCACGAACGCCGCCATCATTGCGGCGTACACGCTCGTCGACGGCAGCGGTGCGCGCGCCTCGGGCAATCCGATCGCCTACGTCACGTGGCTGATCGCCATCGAGGGATTGCCGTTCGTCGCGTGGATTCTGTGGCGCGGCGGCGCTCCGGCCGCGGCCTATCTCGGAGGCAGCTGGCGGCGCGGATTGCTCGGCGGCGTCGCAAGCCTCGGCGCCTACGGCATCGTGCTTTTCGCGATGACACGCGCTCCGGTCGCCGCCGTCGCGGCATTGCGCGAGACGTCCGTGCTGTTCGCCGCCGTGATCGGCGCACTGTGGTTGAAGGAAGGCTTTGGCGCGATGCGGCTCGCCGGTGCGGCGAGCGTCGCGGTCGGCATCGCGGCGCTGAAGCTTTAGGCATGCAATAGCAGATGAGGGCCCTCCCCAACCACGCACGAGTCGTGGTCGTCGGCGGCGGGATCGCTGGCGCTTCGACCGCCTATCACCTGGCGAAGATCGGCGTCACCGACGTCGTGCTGCTCGAGCAGGGCCGCCTCACCTGCGGAACGACGTGGCACGCTGCGGGACTCGTCGGCCAGATGCGCGCGACCCGCAATGCGACGCGGATGAGCCGCTACGGCATCGAGCTCTACGGATCGCTCGAACGCGAAACGGAACTTGCGACCGGATGGAAGCAATGCGGCAGCGTCAACGTCGCGCGGACGCCGGAGCGGCTTTCGCTCATGCGCCGCCAGATGGCGCGCGCGCGAAGCTTCGGCGTCGAATTCACCTGGCTCGAGCCGGACGAAGTCGCCGCCCGGTTGCCGCTCGTTCGTACCGACGACCTCGCAGGAGCGGTGTGGATTCCCGGCGACGGCAAGGCGAATCCGACCGACCTCACGCAATCGCTCGCGAGAGGCGCGCGCATGCGCGGTGCGATGATCGTCGAAGGCGTGAAGGTCGACGGCGTGAATGCGCGCAACGGGCACGTGAGCGGCGTGCACTGGCGCAAAGACGATGCGCAGGGCGAGATCGCCTGCGAGTTCGTCGTCAATTGCGCCGGCCAATGGGCGCGCGAATTCGGCGCGCTCGCGAATGTCGCGGTGCCGCTTCAGTCGGCCGAGCATTTCTATCTCGTCACCGAGCCGATCGGCGTATCGCCCGACATGCCGGTGATTCGCGATCCCGACGGCTTCATCTATTTCAAGGAAGAGGTCGGTGGCGTCGTGATGGGCGGATTCGAGCCCGTCGCGAAGCCGTGGAATGTCGAGCGCATTCCGGAGCGCTTCGAATTCCAGTTGCTGCCCGAGGACTGGGACCAGTTCGAGGTGCTGATGCAAAACGCGCTGCATCGGATGCCGTGCCTGGAGAGCGCGCCGGTCAAGCTGCTGCTGAACGGGCCGGAGAGCTTCACGCTCGACGGCAATTTCTTGCTCGGCGAGGCGCCCGAGCTGCGCGGCTATTTCGTCTGCGCGGGTTTCAATTCGGCGGGCATCGCAAACGCCGGCGGCGCGGGACGGCTCGTCGCCGAATGGCTGGTCGAAGGCGAGTCGCCGTTCGATGCGTGGGACGTCGACATCCGCCGCTTCGCCCCGCTGCACGTCAATCGGCGCCACCTCGCCGATCGCACGGTCGAAACGCTCGGCCTGCATTACGCGATGCGCTGGCCGCGCGAGGAACTGCAGTCGGTGCGGCCGCTGCGGCGCTCACCGCTCTATGAGCGGCTCGCGGACAAGCGCGCCGTATTCGGCACGAAGAACAACTGGGAGCGCGCCAACTATTTCCTGCCGGAAGGCGCGTCCGAGCCGCCGCCTTCGCTCGATGCGCCGGCATGGCTTCCGTACATCCTCGACGAGCAACGCGCGTGCCGCGAGCAGGTCGTCGTCTTCGACCAGACCTCGTTCTCCAAATTCGTGCTGAAGGGCCGCGATGCGCTCGCCGTGCTCGAGCGCATCTGCGCCAATCGGATCGACGTGCCCGTCGGACGCATCGTCTACACGGCACTCCTGAACGAGCGCGGCGGCTTCGAGAGCGATCTCACCGTGACGCGCGTCGGCGCGAACGAGTTCTTCATCCTTACCGGCACCGCGCAGACGACGCGCGATTTCGTATGGATCGAGCGGCACATCGGCGCCGACGAGCACGCGTGCCTCGTCGACGTGACGAGCGCGTGGTCGATGCTGTCCGTCATGGGTCCGCGTGCCGAGGCGCTGCTCTCGACGCTTACGCGCGACGACCTGTCGAAAGCGACGCTGCCGTTCGGCACGGCGCGCACGATCGACGTCGGTTATGCGCGAGCGCGCGCGGCACGGATCAGCTATGTCGGGGGGCCCGGTTACGAGCTCTGCGTGCCGACCGACCAGTGCGCGACGCTCTACGACGCGCTGTGGGAGAACGCGCAACATTTCGGGCTGCGCGATGCCGGCTATTACACGATCGACGCATTGCGCATAGAGTCCGGCCGGCGCGCATGGGGCGCCGAGCTGTCACCCGACGACACGCCGCTCGAAGCGGGCTTGCTCTACGCGGTCGCGTTCGACAAGCCGGCCTTCATCGGCTGCGATGCGCTGCTCGCGCAGCGCGAGCGCGGCGCCAGCAAACGGCTCGTCCAGTTCACGCTCGACGATCCCGGCGCCTTCGCGTGGGGCGGCGAGCCGATCCTGATGGACGGGCGGCCGGTCAGCGAGATCACGTCAGCCGGCTACAGCCGCAAGCTCGGCCGCATCGTCGCGTTCGGCTACGTCAAATCGCCTGACCGCAATCGCGCGCTCGACGACGCCCGCATCGTCGGCGCACGATATGCAATCGACGTCGCCGGCGTCGAATGCGGAGCGACCGTGCACCTGCAGGCGCCGCGCTAGACTGGCGGTTTCGCGATCGACGCGCGGCGCGAAGGCGGCCTGGCGCGGACCGACGTCTCACGGCGCGCGCAAGCGGACAGGAGATCCCGTTGACCGATACCCCACGTCTTCGCGGTGCGCTTGCGCCCGTCGTCACGCCGTTCACCGCCGACCTCGCACCCGATCCCGCGCGGCTGGTTGCGCATTGCCGATGGCTCCTCGACAACGACACGGGCCTCGCCGTTTTCGGCACCAATTCCGAGGGCAACTCGCTGTCGGTGGCCGAGAAGATCGCGCTGCTCGATGCGCTGGTCGATGCCGGCATTCCGCCGTCGCGAATGATGCCGGGCACCGGTTGCTGCGCGTTGCCCGATACCGTCGCGCTCACGCGCCATGCCGTGCGCAACGGCTGCGCCGGCGTGCTGATGCTGCCGCCGTTCTACTACAAGGGCGTATCCGACGACGGATTGTTCGCGAGCTATGCCGAGGTGATCGAACGCGTCGGCGACGCGGGCTTGCGCATCTACCTCTATCACATTCCGCAGGTGTCGCAGGTGCCGCTCGCCATCGGGTTGATCGAGCGCCTGCTCGATCGATATCCGGGCACGATCGCCGGCATCAAGGACAGCTCGGGCAACTTCGACAACACCCGTGCGATGCTGGAGCGCTGGAACGCGCGTGGCTTCGACGTCTTCTCGGGCAGCGAGACGTTCCTGCTCGCGACGCTGCGCGGCGGCGGCGCCGGTTGCATCAGCGCCACCGCGAACGTGAACCCCGCGCCGATCGCGCGGCTTGCGCGCGACTGGCGAAAGCCTGACGCCGACGCAAAGCAGGCCGCGCTCGATCGTGCACGCACGATCTTCCAGTCGTTTCCGATGGTCGCAGCGCTCAAGGCCGCGATCGCCGACTTCTCCGACGACGACAACTGGGCGAGGTTGCGGCCGCCGCTCGTCGCGCTGACGCACGAGGAGCGCAACGCGCTCGGCGAAAGGCTTCGCGCAATCGGTTTTGCGATGCCCGGTCTTGCAGATGAGACCGCCGCGGCGTGACCGAAGCGGAGCGAGCGTGCCAAACATCGAGTACGCGATTCGCATCGAGCCGCATCCGAAGCGATTGCGCGTCCGGTTTTGCGACGAGTGGATCGCCGATACGACGCGCGCCCTGGTGCTGCACGAAACGCGGCACGCGCCGCGCTTCTATTTTCCGCTCAACGACGTGCGCGGCGAGTTCCTCGAAAGGACGTCGCACACGACGCACTGTCCGTTCAAGGGTGACGCGAGCTACTGGACGGTGAAGGTCGGGGCCGCCCGCGCGGAAAACGCCGTCTGGGCGTACGAGCGGCCGCTGGACGACGCTGCGGGCCTCGCCGGATACGTGTCGTTCTATCCGGATCGGGTCGACGGCATCTACGAGGACGCGCAACGGCTGCCCGCCTCGGCGCAGGACACGCTGAGCCCCCATGCGAACCCGCTTGCCGGCTGGCTGCTTCGCGAAGCCTGGAAAGCGCCGTCGGCCGACTCGCTTGTCGGCGCATTCGGCGAATGCCTGCGCAATCACGGCGTGCCCGCGTCGCGGATGACGGTGATCGTGCCGACGCTGCATCCGCAGATCTACGCGAGCGTCTTCGTATGGCGCGACGACACGCGCGAAGTGCGCACGATCTTCGAGCCGCACGATATCCTGCATCAGCCGAAGTTCGCCGACAGCCCGTTCGCGCCGATCATTCGCAGCGGCGGCGGCATCCGCCGCCGGCTCACGGGCGATCGCGTCATGCTCGATTTTCCCGTCGTGCGCGACTTGCATGCGGAAGGCGCCACCGATTACGTCGCGATGCCGTTCCGCTTCTCGGACGGGCAGGTGAACGTCGTGTCGATGACGTCGTTCGCCCCCGGCGGCTTCACGACGGCGCACCTCGGCAACGTCGACGAAGTGCTGCCCGCCCTCGGCCGCGTCTTCGAGGTTCATGCGCAGCGCCGCATCTCGGTGGGCCTTCTCGAAACCTATCTCGGGCGCACCACCGGCAAGCGCGTTCTTGAAGGCGAGATCAAGCACGGCGACGGCGAACTGATTCACGCGGTGATCTGGTTCTGCGATCTGCGCAATTCGACGCTGCTCGCCGGCAGCATGGATCACGCGAGCTACCTGATGAATCTCAACCGGTTCTTCGCCGCGATGGCCGGCGCGATTCTCGACGGCGGCGGCGAGATCCTGAGCTACATCGGCGACGCGGTGCTGGCGATCTTCCCGATTGCGGACGACAGCGACGAGCGCGAAGCCGCGCGAATGGCATGCGAGCGCGCGCTCGCAGCGGCGCGAACCGCCGGCGAACGCATCGCCTCGGCCAATTCGCTGCGACCCGATCTGCCGATGCTCCACTACGGAATCGGACTCCATGTTGGCGACGTGACGTACGGGAACATCGGCGTGCCGGAACGGCTGCAATTCACCGTGATCGGCTCTGCCGCCAACGAAGCATCGCGCATCGAAGGCATGACCAAGGTGCTTGGCGTTTCCGTGCTCATGTCGTCCGAATTCGCCGCACGCTATCGCGACGAGGTCGTCTTCAAGGGAGCGTTCGAGCTCAAGGGCCTTCCCGGATTGCGCGAGCTGTACGCAATGCCGTAGCGAGCGCGCAGGCGCCGCGGCGATCTCCGCGCCCGTTGGCCGCCTGCCGTTGCGGGCAACTACAGCACGTCGAACAATGCGGCGGCGCCCATGCCGCCGCCGATGCACATCGTGACGACGACGCGCTTCGCGTTGCGCCGGCGTCCTTCGATCAGCGCGTGACCGGTCAGGCGCGTGCCCGATACGCCGTAAGGATGCCCGACCGCGATCGCACCGCCGTCGACGTTGAGGCGCTCGTCGGGGATGCCGAGGCGATCGCGGCTTTCGATCACCTGCACGGCGAACGCTTCGTTCATCTCCCAGAGATCGATGTCGTTCACGCGCAGTCCCGTGCGAGCCAGCAGTTTCGTGACGGCGAACACGGGGCCGAGGCCCATCTCCTCCGGGTTGCAGCCCGCCACGGCGAACGCGCGAAAGGCGCCGAGCGGCTGCAATCCGCGGCGCGCCGCCGCTTCCGCGCTCATCACGATGCACGCCGCGGCGCCATCGGAAAACTGGCTCGCATTGCCCGCCGCGATGACGCCGCCCGGCAGCGCCGGCTTGATCTTCGCCACCGCTTCGTACGTCGTGTCGGCGCGGATGCCTTCATCGGACGCAAGCGTCACCTCCTTCGTCGACACCGCGCCCGTCTCCCTGTCGGTCAGCGACATCGTCACGTCGATCGGCACGATCTCGTCATCGAACCGGCCGGCCGCCGCGGCCGCGGCGGCGCGCTGCTGGCTTTGCACGCCATAGCGGTCCTGCCGCTCGCGCGAGACCCCATACCGCGCGGCGACGGTTTCGGCCGTCTGCAGCATGGTCCAGTAGATCGCCGGCTTGTGCAGCGCGAGCCACGCTTCCTGCAGCATGTGCTGGTTCATCGGGTTCTGCACGCAGGAGATCGATTCGACGCCGCCGGCGACATAGACGTCGCCTTCGCCGGCGATGATCCGCTGCGCCGCGAAAACGATCGTCTGCAGGCCCGATGCGCAGAACCGGTTCACGGTGACGCCGGGCACCGACACCGGGCACCCGGCGCGCAGCGCGACCTGCCGCGCGATGTTCCAGCCGGTGGCGCCTTCGGGGAACGCGCAGCCGATCAGCACGTCGTCGACGTCGGCCGGCTCGACGCTCGCGCGTGTCATCGCGTGGTGCACGACGTGACCGCCCAGCGTCGCGCCGTGCGTCATGTTGAGCGCGCCGCGCCACGACTTCGCGAGCCCGGTGCGCGCGGTGGAAACGATGACGGCTTCACGCATCGGATGATTCCCTCATGGCTGGCATCGTGGCACGTTCTGCGCGAGAATGCGCGGCGGCGCCGTCCGCCGCCCGTCCATGCTAATGGCGATGCGGCGAGGCTCGCAAGCACCGACGGCGTCGTCATCGCATCGCGGGAGGATCGCCATGCACGGACTCATGATGCGGATGCCGTTGATGATTTCGTCGCTGATCCGCCACGCGGATCGCTTTCACGGCGACACCGAGATCGTCTCGCGCAGCATCGAAGGCCCGATCCATCGCTACCGCTGGCACGATGCGCACGTGCGTGCGCGCAAGCTCGCCTGCGCGCTGACCCGCCTTGGCGTGCGCGCCGGCGACCGCGTCGCGACGCTCGCCTGGAACGGCCATCGCCACCTCGAGTTGTACTACGCGATTTCCGGCATGGGGGCGATCGTGCACACGATCAACCCGCGCCTCTACCACGACCAGCTCGCGTACATCGTCAATCATGCCGACGATACGCTGCTCTTCTTCGACCTGACGTTCGCGCCGCTCGTCGCGAAGCTCGCGACCGAATGCAAAGGCGTGAAGGCATGGCTGGCGATGACCGATCGCGCGCATATGCCGGCGGACGCGCCGGGGGCCCTGCTCTGCTACGAGGATCTGCTCGACCCGGAGAGCGACGACTTCGAATGGCCCGAGTTCGACGAGAACACGGCGTCGGGACTCTGCTACACGTCGGGCACGACGGGACCGCCGAAGGGCGTGCTGTTCAGCCACCGCTCGACTGTGCTGCACGCGTTCGCATCGTCGCTTCCCGATGCGAAGGCGCTGTCCGCTCAAAGCGTCGTCCTGCCGATCGTGCCGATGTTCCACGTCAACGCCTGGGGCATCCCGTATTCGGGGCCGTTGGTCGGCGCGAAACTCGTCTTTCCCGGCGCCGCACTCGACGGCAGGAGCCTCTACGAGCTCTTCGAAGGCGAGCGCGTGACGACGTCGGCCGGCGTGCCGACCGTGTGGCTCGGTCTCGTGAACTACATGAAGCAGAACGGCCTGCGGCTGTCGACGCTCAAGATGACGACGATCGGCGGTGCCGCGTGCCCGCCGACGCTGCTGCATACGCTGCAGGACGATTACCGCATCCGCGTCATGCACGCGTGGGGCATGACCGAGATGAGTCCGATGGGAACGACGGCGACCCTCAAGGGGAAGCATCTCGATCGTCCGGCGTCCGAGCGCGACGAGGTGAGCCTCAAGCAGGGCCGGCCACTCTACGGCGTCGACATGAAGATCGTCGACGAGAACGGCAACGCGTTGCAGCACGACGGAGAGCACGCCGGCAATCTGCTCGTCCGGGGACCGTGGATCGCATGCGGCTATTACGGCGACGACAGCGATCCCACCGTGGACGGATGGTTTCCGACCGGCGACGTCGCGACGATCGATGCCGACGGCTACCTGCGGCTCACCGATCGTGCGAAGGACGTGATCAAGTCGGGCGGCGAATGGATCAGTTCGATCGACCTCGAGAACATCGCGATCGGGCATCCGGCGGTCGCCGAAGCGGCCGTCATCGGCGTGCGCCATCCGAAATGGGACGAGCGGCCGCTGCTCGTCGTCGTCAGGAAGCCCGGCGCCGACGTGACGCGCGAAGCGCTGCTCGACTTCTATGTCGGGCGGACAGCGAAATGGTGGATGCCCGACGACGTCGCGTTCGTCGATGCGCTGCCGCACACCGCCACCGGCAAGCTCGCGAAGCGCGTGCTGCGCGAGCAGTTTCGCGATTACGTGTTCGCGACCGACGCGAAGCAGCCGCGCTGACGAACGTCGTTCGCCACCATCGCCTGCCAGCGCCGTGCGAGCGCGGGCTGCGCGGGCGGAGCCCAGCGCGCCAGCAGCTCGTCCATCGCCGCGAAGTCGTTGCAGACGAGCACGACGTCGCATCCGGCATCGATCGCCGCGTCGGCCCGCGCGACGATGTCGCCCGCCGAATGCGCAGCGGCCATTTCGAGATCGTCGGAGAACACGAGGCCGTCGAAGCCCAGCCGCTGGCGCAGGATCTCGCCGATCCATACCGGCGAAAAGCCCGCCGGCCGCGCATCGACCGCCGCATAGACGACGTGCGCGGGCATCACCGCGTCGAGTCCCTGTGCGATCAATGCGGCGAACGGCACGATGTCGCTTCGCAGGATGTCGTCGAGTGCGCGCGCATCGACCGGCGTGTCGACGTGCGAATCGGCCGTGACGTGGCCGTGCCCGGGGAAGTGCTTGCCCACCGATGCGACGCCGCCGCCGTCGAGCCCGCGCACGAGCGCGCCGGCGAGATCGGCGACGATCACCGGATCGGCGTGGAATGCGCGGTCGCCGATCACCGCGCTTGCACCATAGTCGAGGTCGAGCACCGGCGTGAAGCTGAAATCGACGGCATGGCCGCGCAGTTCGCGCGCGATCGTTTCGCCGAACTCGAATGCCTGCGCATCGGCAGCTGCAGGATCGGCGTCCCAACGCTCGCCCAGCGTGCGCATCGGCGGGAGGCGCGTGAATTCGTCGCCGCGAAAGCGCTGCACGCGCCCGCCCTCGTGGTCGACGCCGATCAGCAGCTCGGGGCGCAGCGAACGTATCGACGCGGTCAGCGCACGCAGTTGCGGCGACGATTCGAAGTTGCGCGCGAAAAGAATCGCGCCGCCGACGCGCGGATCGGAGAGCCGCCTGCGATCGGCGTCGGTCAGCGCTGGCGCCTCGACGCCGAGCATGATCGGCCCGCGAACGCTCGCCACGCTAGCCCTGCTTCGCGGCCTGCCGCATCAGCGCCTTCATCTCGCGTACGGCTTCGCGCAGGCCGACGAACACGCTGCGCGAAACGATCGCGTGACCGATGTGCAACTCGCGCACACCCGGCAGCGCGGCGACCGGCTGCACGTTGACGTAATTCAGCGCGTGACCCGCGTTGAAGCGCATGCCGAGGTCGCGTATTGCACGCCCGGCAACATGAACGCGGTCGAGCTCCGCGACGACCGCGCGGCTCTCGGCGTCGCGTCCCTTCGCATGAAAGGCGTGCGCATACGGGCCCGTATGCACTTCGCAGACGCGCGCGCCGACGCGAGCGGACGCCTCGACCTGCGACAGGTCGGCGTCGATGAACACCGACGTTACGATTCCAGCATCGGCGAGGCGTCCGATCGCGGTCTTGAGCTTACCCTCCTGCGCGGCGACGTCGAGCCCGCCTTCCGTCGTCACCTCCTCGCGCCCCTCGGGCACGAGCATCGCCATCTCGGGACGCAGCGTACACGCGATGCCGACCATCTCGTCGGTCGCGGCCATCTCGAGATTGAGCTTGATGTGGACGAGATCGCGAAGCCTGCGTACGTCCTCGTCCTGGATGTGCCGTCGATCCTCGCGCAGATGCACGGTGATGCCGTCGGCGCCGCCGAGATGCGCCTCGACGGCGGCCCATACGGGATCGGGTTCGTAGGTGCGGCGCGCCTGCCGCAGCGTCGCCACGTGGTCGATGTTCACGCCGAGCTCGATCACTTCACTTCCTTTCGTCATCCTCCAACGCTGCGAGATCCTGCACGACCCGCCTGCTGAAGACGTGCCGCTCCTCGAGGTAATGATCGAGGATGCCGCGCATCAGCCGCTTCGCTTCGGCGGCGATGTCGGCATCGGGATAATGCTCGTCCGCCAATGCGATCAGCGTGGCGCCGCGGACCACCGGCCACGACGCACGCGGCTCGGCGGCAAAGCGTTGCGGGCCACGATCGAAAGCGTAATGGTAGCGCTCGCCTGCTTCGATCGGCGCGCCGCTTGCGACGTCGTGCGTGAGCGTCAGCGCATAACCGAGCTCGGCGAGCAGCCGCAACTCGAAATGGCGCAGTGTCGCGGCTTGCGCAGCGGGCGTTGCGTCGATCGTCAGCGCGCGCAACGCGTAGACGTATTCGTGCCACAACGCCCGATGCGGGTCCTCGCGCGCCAGCAGCTTCAGCAACAGTTCGTTCAGGTAAAAGCCGCACAGGAGCGCTGCACCGGTCGGCAGCGGCAAGCCGCCCTGC
>DATNGN010000039.1:0-17805 GCA_035605875.1 Casimicrobiaceae bacterium | reverse complement strand
ACGACCGACGGGTATGCCCGCCATCTGTTCCATCACCAGGATTTCGCTCGCCGTCCAGTCCCAGTAGACTTCGGGCACGCGCAAAAGCGGCGACAGCCGGAAATTGCGTCGCAGCTGCGCGGCGTTCGCCGCCTCGCGCATCAGATCGAGCTCGTCGTGGATCGTCTTGTCGAACTCGGCCACCACTTCGCGCGGCCGCAGTCGCCGACCTTCTCGCCACAGCCGTTCGACGAGCGATGCGGCGGTACGCATCAGCGCGAGATCGTGCTCGATCACGTCGTGGATGTTCGGCCGCAGCACTTTCACGGCAACCGGCGTTCCGTCGGGCAATTCGGCGAAGTGCACCTGCGCAACCGATGCGCTCGCGACGGGCTTCAGGTCGAACGTGCGGAAAACCTCGTCGAGCGAACGTCCGAACACCCGCACGATCGTCGCGACGACGAGCTCCGACGCGAACGGCGGCACCCGGTCCTGCAGGAGCGCCAGTTCGTCGGCGATGTCGGATGGCAGGATGTCGCGGCGCGTCGACAGCATCTGCCCGAACTTGATGAAGATCGGGCCGAGGTCCTCGAGTGCGCGACGCAGCCGCACGCCGCGCGGCGCGGACAGGTTGCGCCAGAACAGCGCGTGGCGGACGAGCACGCGCAGCGGTGTGAGGCGAGGATGGCCGAGCGCCAGTTCGTCGAGGCCGTGCCGCAGCGCGACGACGATGATCCGGATGAGCCGACCGAGCCGCATGCCGGCGATTGTACGGTGCCCCCGCGAGCGTCAGCGGAAGGCGGGCGGCATCGCCGCTGCGCTCAGGCGCGTGGTGCGGGAAGTCTTTGGGCGAGCGACGTCACGCGCGCGTCGAGGGTGTCGATGCGCGCGGCGAGGAGCGCCGTGTCGTCGGCGAGCGCGCGCATGTCGGCCGGGTGCGCGAGCACCTGCGCTTCGTCGCGCGCGTAGTTGCCGACGTTCGCCGCAACGCGTGCCGCCGCATATTCGGGAAGCGCGAGCGCCGCACGGCCGGCGTCGGCGACGCGTTGCCCGACGATCGGTCCGAGCGAGCGGCCGAGTCCGCGCTCGACGAACCACGGCAGCGTCTGCGCAAGATCCTTCAGCACGCCGGCCAGCTCGACATCGCCTTCCTCGGCGACGTATTGGTTCCAGCGCCGCGGATCCGCGAGCATCGCCGGTACGTTGAACGGCGACAACGTCAGCACGAGGCCCGGCGTCGTGCCCGACAGCGGCTCGCGTTGCAGATAGCCGCGCGCGTCGATTCGAAATGCGGCGGTGAAGGGGCCGACGCGAACCGAGAAGCTGCGGCCCGCATAGGCCGCAAGCCGCGAACGGGCCCACGGCTCATGCTCGAGCAGGCGGTTCGCGGCGGCGGTCGTGAAGGCCATGGTCCGTGCTAGTGAGCGGCGTATTGCTGAATGCCGGCCAGCAGCCATCCCGACGAGCCGTCGACCGGCTTCACGAGATGCCACATCTCCTCGAACGGCTGCACCGCCGGATTGCCATCCTCGCGCAGGGTGCCATGAAACCGCACGGTAGCGACGTAGCGGTCGCCCTCCTGCACGACTTCGGCGACGTCGGCGTCGAGCGTCACGACTTCGGTTGGAATCTGCGGTCCGCGACCGTCAAGATCGCGCGCGATCTCGACATTCATCTCACGCGTCGTCACGTCGGCGAGCAACGCACGGTCGCCGCGGTCGTAGGCGGCTTGCAGCCGCCTGAACTGCTGCTTCGCCTGCGCGATGAAGGGCAGCGGATCGAAGCCCGGCGGATACTTCCCGGCGCTTGCCGACACGCCGGGCGGCGATCCCCACGCCGTGTCGGCCGCAGGCGCCTGCGGCCGCTCGAAAGCGTCGCGAGGATCGGGCGTGCCGGCGTACTGGTACGGGGATGCCGCACGCCGCGCCGCGAACGCGCGGACGAGGGCGATCGCGGCGACGACGAGAAGACCGATCAGCAACAGGCTGCCGAGCCCTTCGGACAGGCCGAAATGCGAAAAGAGCGCGGCGAGGCCAAGCCCGGCGGCGAGCCCCGCGATCGGACCGAGCCAGCGCGATCCGCGCGAGGCGGTGTTCGCGGCGGCGGCCGCGCCAGGCGCCGTGCGCGTCGCGGCGGCGCCGGGTGTTGCCGGCATCACCGGACGTTCGGCGGGACCGGCGAACGCAGGGTTCGACGGCGCGGTGCGCGGCGCGGGCGGAGCGATGCTGCGCTGCATGCCGAAGCTGCGTCCGCCGCCGATCCGGGCCGCATCGGCGAAGTCGGCGTGCACCAGCGCGAACGAGGCGGCGGCGGCAAGGGCGATGACGAAAAGGCGGTTCACTGAATTCCTCCGGGAAGGTGGCCGCCCAAGGCGGCGCACGTCGTCGATGCGCGTGATATGCGGGCTGCTTGCGGCCTTGTCAATCAGGGATCCCCGCATTCGCCGCTTTTCAATAGATGCGGCCGACGTGCAATGCGACGGCGCCGGCCGCGAGATTGTAGTAGTCGACGCGATCGAATCCCGATCGTTCCATCATCGCCTTCAGCGCTTCCTGGTCGGGATGGACGCGGATCGATTCCGCCAGGTAGCGGTAGCTCGCCGCATCGTTGACGACGAGCCGTCCGAGCAGCGGAAGCATCGTGAAACTGTACCAGTCGTAGGCGCGGGAAAGCGGCGCGGCGATGCGCGAGAACTCGAGCACGACGGCGAGGCCGCCGGGAACGAGCACGCGCGCCATCTCGGACAGCGCGCGCTCCTTGTGCGTGACGTTGCGCAGACCGAAGGCGATCGACACGCAATCGAACGTGCGCGACCGAAACGGCAGCGCTTCGGCGTTGCATTGCACGGTCGGCAGCACGACCCCTTCGTCGATCAGGCGATCGCGCCCGGCCGTGAGCATCGCGCCGTTGATGTCGGTGTGCACGACGATGCCGGCCGCGCCGACGCGCGCCGCGAAAAGCCGCGCCAGATCGCCGGTGCCGCCGGCGAGGTCGAGCACGCGCTGGCCGCCGCGGACGCCGGCGACTTCGACGGCGAAGCGCTTCCAGCCGCGGTGCATGCCCGCCGACATCAGGTCGTTCATCACGTCGTACTTGCCGGCGACCGAGTCGAAGACCGCACGGATGCGCCGGGTCTTCTCGTCGGGCGTCACCCGGTCGTAGCCGAAGTGCTCGGTCTCCACGTCAGCTGTCCCGGCTCGCACCCGCTGCCGCCAGCCGCTCGAGATAGCGCCGCCACAACTCGTCCTGGCGCACACCGAGATCGTAGAGGTGCTCCCACGAGTAGATGCCCGAGTCGTGGCCGTCGGAAAACGTCGGCCGCAGCGCGTAATGGCCGACGGGCTCGACCTTCGCGATCGTGACGTCGCGCTTGCCGGTCTGCAGCACTTCCTGTCCGGGGCCGTGGCCGCGCACTTCCGCCGACGGCGAGTAGACGCGCAGCAATTCGTACGGCAGCCGGAAATGGCGACCGTCCGAGAAGCTGATCTCGAGTACGCGCGAGGCCTGGTGAAGCTTGATCTCGGTGGGCTGCGGAACCATGCAGCCCCGAGGTTACATCATTCGTTGGTTTCCGGAACGATGTCGAGGTTGCCGATGCCGGAGAACATGTTGCGGTTCTTCGCTTCCTTGCCCTTGAGCTTGATGTCGAGGCGCAGGTCGTTCAGCGAATCGGCGTTGCGCAGCGCGTCCTCGTAGGTGATGAGCCCCGCTTCGTAGAGATCGAACAGCGACTGGTCGAACGTCTGCATGCCGAGCTCGCGCGACTTCTTCATCAGGTCCTTGATGCCGCCGACGTCGCCCTTGAAGATCAGGTCGGAAACGAGCGGCGAGTTCAGCATGATCTCGACCGCCGGTACGCGTCCCTTGCCGTCGCGGCGCGGGATCAGCCGCTGCGCGACGAACGCGCGCACATTGAGCGACAGGTCCATCAAAAGCTGCGCGCGCCGCTCTTCCGGGAAGAAGTTGATGATGCGGTCGAGCGCCTGGTTCGTGCTGTTCGCGTGCAGCGTCGCGAGCAGCAGGTGACCGGTTTCCGCGAACGCGATCGCATAGTCCATCGTCGCGCGTTCGCGCACTTCGCCGATCAGAATCACGTCCGGCGCCTGCCGCATCGAATTGCGCAGCGCGATGTCCCAGTTGTCGGTGTCGACGCCCACTTCGCGCTGCGTGACGATGCAGTTCCTGTGCTCGTGCACGAACTCGATCGGGTCCTCGATCGTCACGATGTGACCGAAGCTGTTCTCGTTGCGGTAGCCGAGCAGTGACGCCATCGACGTCGACTTGCCGGCGCCGGTCGCGCCGACGAACATCATGATGCCGCGCTTGCTCATGATGATGTCCTTGAGCACCGGCGGCAGCCCGAGTTCGTCGAACTTCGGGATGTCGGTCGTTATCGTGCGCAGCACCATGCCGACACGCGCCTGCTGCACGAACGCGTTGACACGGAAGCGGCCGACGCCCGGCGGGCTGATCGCGAAGTTGCATTCCTTCGTCGACTCGAACTCGGACGCCTGCTTGTCGTTCATCACGCTGCGCACGAGCTCGATCGTGTGCTGGGCCGACAGCATCGTCTTCGACACCGGCGTGATCTTACCGTCGACCTTGATCGCCGGCGGAAACCCTGCGGTGACGAAGAGGTCGGAGCCCTTCTCCTTGACGAGCAGCTCGAGGAGCTCGTGGATGAAGCGTGTCGCGCGTTCCCGTTCCATGGCTTGACTCCTCGCGGCGCGCGCTACGCGGCGCCGAAGACTTCCTTGCTGACGGCGCGCGTCCGCGCTTCGGCCGGCGCAATGACGTTGCGACGCACGAGGTCGATCAGGCACTGGTCGAGCGTCTGCATGCCGTACGACTGTCCTGTCTGGATCGCGGAATACATCTGCGCGACCTTGTTCTCACGAATCAGGTTGCGGATCGCCGGCGTGCCGATCATGATCTCGTGCGCCGCGACGCGCCCCTGTCCGTCCTTCGTCTTGATGAGCGTCTGCGAAATGACTGCGACGAGCGATTCGGACAGCATCGCGCGGACCATGTCCTTTTCGGCGGCGGGGAACACGTCGATGATCCGGTCAACGGTCTTCGCCGCCGAACTCGTGTGCAGCGTGCCGAACACGAGGTGGCCCGTCTCGGCCGCCGTCATCGCGAGGCGGATCGTCTCGAGGTCGCGCATTTCGCCGACGAGGATGTAATCGGGGTCTTCGCGCAAGGCCGCGCGAAGCGCGTTCGGGAACGACAGCGTATGCGGTCCGAGTTCGCGCTGGTTAATGAGGCACTTCTTCGATTCGTGCAGGAACTCGATCGGGTCCTCGATCGTCAGGATGTGGCCGAACTCGTTCTCGTTCACGTGATTGACCATCGCGGCGAGCGTCGTCGACTTGCCCGAGCCGGTGGGTCCGGTGACGAGGATCAGTCCGCGCGGGCGGTCGGTCAAATCGGCGAATACCTTCGGCGCGTTGAGCTCTTCGAGCGAGAGCACCTTCGACGGAATCGTGCGGAACGCTGCGGCGGCGCCGCGCTGCTGGTTGAAGGCATTGACGCGAAAGCGCGCGAGGTTCGGCACCGCGAAGCTGAAGTCGCACTCGAGGAATTCCTCGTACATCTTCCGCTGCGCGTCGCTCATGATGTCGTACACCATCGCGTGCACGTCCTCGTGCTCCATCGGCGGCAGGTTGATGCGCCGGATGTCGCCGTGGACGCGGATCAGCGGCGGCAGCCCCGACGACAGGTGCAGGTCGGAAGCCTTGTTCTTGACCGCGAACGCGAGAAGCTCGGTGATATCCATGGGTCAGATCCCGTTCGGGAGGCCGCGATTGCGATCGCGACCAACGATTTCGAAGAACGCGTCTGCGAATGGCTGCGCTGGGGCGAACGACAGGTTGGCCGGCGAAATCGCGCGCGCGGCCGTTCGAGGCCCGTTTCCCCTGGTTTTCATCGGTGCCGACGTCGTGCGAGCCGAAGTATCGGTGTACAAACGGACTGTAGTATGCAATACGCGTGCCATGTTTCGGTGTTCTAATTGCGGTCGATTATGGGACCGCATGAGAAAGCGTGGCAAGCCACCCGCCAGCGGATTGCCGACGCGGCGCGAGCGGCCGGCCGCGCTCCCGCCGACATCCGGCTTCTCGCGGTCGCAAAAACCTTCTCCGCGGACGCCGTCCGGGCCGTGCACGGACTGGGCCAGCGCGCGTTCGGCGAGAACTATGTCCAGGAAGCGCTGGCCAAGCGGGCAGCGCTCGGCGATCTCCGCGACATCGCATGGCATCTGATCGGGCCGCTGCAATCGAACAAGGCGCGCGAGGCCGCGACGACGTTCGACTGGGTCGAGACCGTCGACCGGGAACGGATCGCCGAACGGCTTTCGTCGGCGCGTGCAACAGCCATGGCACCGCTCAACGTGCTGGTGCAGGTGAACGTCAGCGGCGAGGCGACGAAGCACGGCGTCGCGCCGGCCGCGGCGCTCGACCTCGCGCGCTACGTCGCAACACTGCCCAATTTGCGCCTTCGCGGCATCATGGGCATCCCCGAGGCCACCGGCGACGTCGAGCGGCTGCGCCTGCAGTTCCGGACCCTTCGCGGCTGCCAGCAGGCGTGCGTCGACGCCGGCCTTGCCGTCGACACGCTGTCGATGGGCATGTCGGACGACCTCGAAGTCGCCATTGCCGAGGGTGCGACCGAGGTCCGCGTCGGGCGGGCGATCTTCGGCGAACGAGCGAGGAGGCAGCAGTGAAGGCGACCTTCATCGGCGGCGGCAACATGGCGAGCGCGATCATCGGCGGACTCGTCGCACGCGGAACGCAGCTGCGCGACCTGCGCGTCGTCGAGCCGTCGCAGGCGCAACGCGAACGCCTGCAAGAGCGTCTGCAGGGCATCGGGATCCATCCGGCGACGAGCGATGATGCGATCCGCGGCGCCGACATCGTCGTGCTCGCGGTGAAGCCGCAGCAGATGCGCGAGGCGGCGCGCGCGCTCGCGCCGCTCGTCGCGGATATCCCGGTCGTGCTGACGATCGCCGCCGGCGTCCGCTGCGCGGACGTCGCGCGCTGGCTGGACGGCTACCCGCAAATCGTGCGCGCGATGCCCAATACGCCCGCGCTCGTCGGCGCGGGCATCAGCGGGCTCTATGCGATGCCCGATGCGAAGCGTGTCGCCGGCATTGCCGCCGACGTGCTCGAGGCCTGCGGCGAAATCGTCTGGTGCGAGCACGAGCGCGACCTCGACGCCGTCAACGCCGTTTCCGGCAACGGTCCCGCCTACGTGTTCTACTTTCTCGAGGCGCTCGAGCAGGCGGCGATCGAGCTTGGCCTGCCTCCGGCCGAGGCGCGCCGGCTCACCTATGCGACGTTCGATGGCAGCATCCGCCTTGCGCGCGCGAGCAGCGACGCGCCGGTGACGCTGCGCGCGAACGTCACGTCGAAACGCGGCACGACGGAAGCGGCGATCGCCGTGCTCGACGCGGCGGGCGTGCGCCAGCGCTTCATCGATGCGGTGAAGGCGGGCGCGGCGCGCGCCGCCGCCCTCGGCGACGAATACGGAAAGGATTGAGCCCACGATGCTGAACAACGCGCTCGCCTACCTGATCGATGTGTTCTTCGGCCTCTTCACCTACACGCTGCTGATGCGCCTCGCGATGCAGTTGATGCGCGCGCCGTTTCGCAATCCGCTCGGACAGGCGGTGATGGCGCTGACCGACTGGATCGTGAAGCCGCTGCGCAAGGTGTTGCCCGGATTTCGCGGCATCGACTGGGCGACGGTCGTCGCCGCGTTCGTGTTCCAGTTCGCGTGGCTCCTCGCGCTGCAGTTCGCGTTCGGCCGCGCTTTCGCCTTCTTCGGGCCCGGCATCGCGTTCCTGCTGCTCGCGACGATCATCGCGCTCGTGAAGGCGCTCCTGTGGATCGTCATCATTGTCGTGTTCGCGCAGGCGATCCTGTCGTGGGTCGCGCCGGACGGTCCGCTCGCCGGCGTGCTGAACGCACTGACCTTTCCGGTGCTGCGTCCGGTGCGCCGGGTCGTCCCGCCGATCGGCGGCACGCTCGACCTGTCACCGCTGATCGTCATCGTGATCGCGCAACTCGTGCTGATGACGATCGTGCCGTGGCTCGAGACGGGTGCGACGCGGCTTTTCATCTGACCGCGCCGCTGTTGCGCAACAGCGAAGCGACAAGCGCCGCGCCGCCCGGAACCTAAGTCGGCGCGTCTCGGTCTGACAGGCACTCGGCACGACAACGACCGGGCGCTGCGAGCGCCCGGATGACGGTCGTCACCAGTCGTTCACGCGCCGCGCCACCCGACCGCAGTACCGGCGGGGCCATCCCCGCCCGGCATCCCGACAGCCGCCTGACGCCTCCGCACGAATCGGCGCGACCCGCCCCGGGCGGGTCGATCGCATGGCGACGCCGTTCCGCTTCATGCCGTCTTCGTTCAACGCAAAAGCGAAGGAGGAATGGCGATGGGAAAGGAGTCGAATCACAGGTCGGTCGATGACACGCAAGTTGCTGACGCGGCTACGGCTGAGAGCGATCGATCCGGCATTTCGCGGCGCCGGTTCGTGCAGGTCGCGGGCGCCATCGGGCTTGCGGCCAGCATGGGGCCGTACATCATCACGCGTCCGGCACGCGCCGCGGGCAGGACGCTCAAGATCCTGCAGTGGAGCCACTTCGTGCCCGCCTACGACACGTGGTTCGACAACACGTACACGAAAGAATGGGGCGAGAAGAACGACACGCAGGTGATCGTCGATCACGTCGGCATCCCGGCGCTCAATTCGCGCGCCGCTGCCGAGGTCTCCGCGCAGAAGGGCCACGATCTGTTCATGTTCCTGTGGCCGGCGCCGTCGTACGAGACGCAGGTCATCGACCACAAGGAAATCTACGACGAGTGCGCGAAGAAGCACGGCAAGCCGATCGACCTCGCCGTCAAGAGCACCTACAACCCGAAGACGAAGAAATACTTCGGCTTTTCCGACAGCTTCGTGCCTGATCCGGTGAATTACCGGATCGACCTGTGGACCGAGCAGGGCATGCCGCATGGGCCGACCAGCTGGGACGACGTGCTGCGCGTCGGCAAGAAGATCAAGGACAAGCGCCAGATCCCCGTCGGCATCGGCCTCTCCGCCGAGCTCGACACCGCCATGGCGATGCGGACGATCCTCTACGCGTTCGGCGGCTCGGTGCAGGACGAACACGAGAGCGTCGTGCTCGATTCGCCGCACACGCGCGATGCGGTCAAGTTCGTCAAGGCGCTTTACGAGCAGACGATGACGCCCGAAGTGATGGCGTGGGACGCGTCGTCGAACAACCGCGCGCTCCTCGCCGGCAAGGTCTCGCTCGTGCTGAACGCGATCTCGACGACGCGCGCGGCCGAGGACAAGAAGCTGCCGATCGCCGACAAACTGGGGCTCACGCCCGCGCTGAAGGGCAGCGTGCGCGCGATCGGCCTCGAGCACGTGATGGACTGCTACGTCATCTGGAAATTCGCCGACAACATCGACGGCGCGAAGAAGTTCCTCGTCGACTACATCGACAATTTCGAGAAGGGATTCAAGGGCAGCGAGTACTACAACTTCCCGTGCTTCCCCAGCACGGTGCCGGACATCACGGCGCTGCTCGCGAACGATCCGCACAAGCCGCTCGGCAAGTACAAGGCACTCGACGACGTGCTGCACTGGGCGACGAACGTCGGCTATCCCGGCTACGCGAACGCGGCGACGGACGAGATCTTCAACACGTGGGTGCTGAACACGATGTTCGCGAAAGCGGCGACCGGCAGCATACCGATCGACGACGCGATCAGGGAGGCCACCGCGAAGTGCAAGGCGATCTTCGCCAAATGGGACGAGAAGGGATTGGTCTAGAGACGCGCGATGGCGACGGTCGAGACGCGCGCGCTCACCAAGCACTTCGATTCCGGTAACGCCGTCGACGGCATCGACCTCGCGGTGCGCGAGGGCGAGTTCCTCGTGCTCGTGGGCCCATCGGGCTGCGGCAAGACGACGCTCTTGCGGATGCTCGCGGGCCTCGAGACACCGAGCTCCGGCGACGTCCTGATCGGCGGCCGCGTGGTGACGTGGCTGCCGCCGCGCAAGCGCGACATCGCGATGGTGTTCCAGAGCTACGCGCTCTACCCGCACCTGTCCGTCTACGGGAACATCGCGTTCCCGCTGCAGTCGGCCGGCGTTCCGCGAAAGGAGGTCGCCGGGAAGGTCCGAAATGCGGCGGCGATGTTCGGCATCGATCGTCTGCTTTCGCGCAAGCCGCGGCAGCTGTCCGGCGGCGAGCGCCAGCGCGTCGCACTGGCGCGCGCCGTCGTGCGCGCTCCGGTCGTGTTCCTGCTCGACGAGCCGCTGTCGAATCTGGACGCCAAGCTGCGCACGTCCGCGCGCGACGAGTTGCAGCAGTTCCAGCGCAGGCTCGGTACGACGACCGTCTACGTGACGCACGACCAGGTCGAGGCGATGGGCCTCGGTGATCGGATCGCCGTTCTCGACCACGGGCGCATCCATCAGCTCGGCGCGCCGCGCGACGTCTACCACGATCCCGCCGACACGTTCGTCGCGACGTTCATCGGCAGCCCGCCGATGAACCTGCTCGAGGAGAACGACGTGCTCTCCGGCGTGCGCCCCGAGCAGTTGCTGCCGCCGGCGGCGTTCGATCAGGGTGACGCGACCGTGCCGTTTCCATTCACCGTGAACCGGATCGAATACCTGGGCGCCGACCGCCTCGTGTACGGGACGCTCGAGGCGCCGCACCCACCGACGAAAGTCATTTCACGGCTGCCCTCGACGATCGCATTGCCGATCGAGACCGGCCGGCGCTACGACTTCGCCGTGCGCGAACGCGATCTCAAGTTCTTCGATCGTGAAACGGGCCGCCGGATGGCGCGCGGCGCATGAGCGTTGCCGATTCGGCCCATCAACCCGATCCTCTCCCCGCGAGCGGGGAGAGGGCGCAATCGCGGCACGCGCGTGCGTCGTCCCACCGTCGCATCCATCCGTTCGACGACGAATCCTGGCTTGGCCGCATCCTGCTTGCGCCCGCCGTGATCTACATCGTCGCGCTGGTCGGCTTCCCGTTTTTCCTCGCGATCTTCTACAGCGTCAGCGACGCCACCGTCGGCAGCACGACGCTGCATTTCGTCGGCCTTCGCAACTACGAGCGCATCCTGCACGATCCGACGTTCTGGCGCTCGCTTCGCAACGCGATCGTGTTCACCGTCGTGTCGCAGGCGTTCGTCGTGGTGCTGGGCAAGATTCTCGCAATGGCGCTCTACGCCGACTTTCCCGGTAAATGGGCCGTCCGTTTCCTGATCCTGTTGCCGTGGGTTGCGCCGATCTCGCTCGGCTCGATCGGCTGGCTGTGGATCTTCGATCCCGTGTACAGCGTGATCAACTGGAGCGGACGCGCGTTGCACCTCTTCGGTCCCGGCTTCTGGCCGATCTGGCTCGGCCAGCCGGATCTCGCCATGGCATCGATCGTCATGGTCGACGTGTGGCGCCTGCTGCCGCTCGCGACTGTCATCATCCTCGCTGGCATGAGCTCGATTCCACAGGACATCCACGACGCGGCGGCGGTCGATGGCGCCGGTTTCTGGCGGCACCTGTTCCGCATCAATCTGCCGCTGATCATGCCGATCATGCTGGTCGCGCTGCTCTTCGGCATCGTGTTCACGTTCACCGACCTGATCGTCGTCTACGTGCTGACGCGCGGCGGCCCGTTCGACAGCACGCAGGTGATCGCGAGCTACGCATACTTCACCGGCGTGCAGGGCGGCGACCTTGCGACGGGCGCGGCGATTTCGCTGTTCCTGTTCCCGGTGCTGGTCGTGGCGGCGATCGTTTTCCTGACGATCGCGAAGCGTTCGGAGGTCACATGAGCAGTCCTCCGTTCAGCGCGATCCGTTCGCTGAAACGTACCGGTCACGTGCTGTTGCTCGCGGCGTTCGTCGCATTTCTCGCCTTCCCGTTCTACTGGATGGCGATCACGACGTTCAAGTCGACGAAGGACCTGATCGACACGACGCACAACCCGTTCCTGTTCGGCGCGCCCCCGACGCTCGACAACCTGCGCGTGCTGTTCTTCCAGACCGACTTCGGCCGCTGGATCCTGAACACCGTCGAGGTCGGCGTGCTCGTGACGCTGATCACGCTGGTGCTTGCGGTACCGGCCGGCTATGCGCTCGCGCGCCTGTCGGGACGCTGGGGCCATCGTCTCGGCATCGCGATCTTCCTCACCTACCTCATTCCGCCGACGATCCTCTTCATTCCGTTCTCGCGCATCGTCGCCGACCTCGGCTTGCAGGATTCATTGTGGTCGCTGGTGCTCGTCTACCCGAGCTTCACCGTGCCGTTCTGCACCTGGCTGATGATGGGCTTCTTCAAGTCGATTCCGCGCGACATCGAGGAGGCGGCGATGATCGACGGCCTGAGCCGCTTCCGTGCGTTCATCAAGGTGGTCGTGCCGGTGTCGTCGGCGGGCATGCTGACCGTCGTGATCTTCACACTGACGCTCGTGATGCAGGAATTCGTCTATGCGCTGACCTTCATCACGACGTCGGCGCACTACACGGTCAGCGTCGGCGTGCCGACCTTTCTCGTGCGCGGCGACGTCTACTTCTGGGGCTCGCTGATGGGCGCGTGCCTGATCGTCAGCATCCCGGTGGCGATCGTCTACAACCTGTTCGTCGACCGCTTTGTCGCGGGGTTCACCGTCGGCGCGGTGAAGTAGCGCCGCTATTCAGCCGAGAGCTTGTGTCGCTCGACGACGCTCTATCGGCCCTTGCCTGCGAGAACGTTCGCGAGCCGGACGAAATCGCCGACGGCTAGCGTCTCTCCCCGCACCGAAGGCTCGACGCCCGCATCGCGTATCGCGGCGTCTTCAGCGATCGATGACAGTGCATTGCGCAGCGTCTTTCGCCGCTGACCGAACGCGGCCGCGACGACGCGGGCGAACAGCGCTTCATCGGTAATGGCAGGTCGTTGCCCGCGCAGTGGTGCGAGCCGCGCCACCGCCGATTCCACCTTCGGCGCCGGACGAAACGCGCCGGCCGGCACGGTGAAGAGCCGCGTTACGCGAAAGCGCGCCTGCAGCATCACGGTCAGGCGTCCGTAGTCCGCCGTGCCGGGAACGGCCGTCATTCGCGCGACCACTTCCCGCTGGAGCATCACGTGAATGTCGCGCAGTCGCGACTCGTAGGAAGCGAGGTGGAACAGAAGCGGCGAGCTGATGTTGTACGGCAGGTTGCCGACGATGCGCAGGTCGTCGCCGAGCGCCGCGAAATCGAACGCGAGCGCGTCCGCTTCATGAAGCGTCAGCCGGTCCGGCGGGAAACGCTCGCGCAGTCGCGATGCGAGATCGCGATCGATCTCGATCGCGTCGATCCGTCCCGCGCGCTCGATCAGCGCGCCGGTGAGCGCCGCGAGTCCCGGTCCGATCTCGACGACGTTGTCGCCGGCGTTCGGATCGACGGCATCGACGATCTTCTCGGCGTAATGCGCATCGGCGAGGAAGTTCTGCCCGAACCGCTTGCGCGGCCGATGTCCGTGCATCAACCGGCGAGCGCGATCGCCAGCTCGAGGGCGCCGACGAGGCTGCCGACGTCTGCCGACTTCGCGCGTTCGGCATCCGCAGCGAGATCGAGTGCCGTCCCGTGATCGACCGACGTGCGCACGAACGGCAATCCCAGCGTCACGTTGACGCCGTGCCCGAAGCTCGCCGCTTTCAGCACCGGCAGACCCTGGTCGTGGTACATCGCGACGATCGCATCGAAGCGCTTCGCGATGTCGGGAACGAACACGGTGTCCGCAGGCATCGGTCCGTCGACGTTGACGCCGGCTGCGCGCGCCGCGTCGATCGCCGGGGCGACGACATCCTGATCCTCGCGGCCCAGGTGACCGCTTTCGCCGGCGTGTGGATTCACGCCGCATACGGCAATGTGCGGCTCCGCGATGCCGAAGCGCGCCGAGAGTTCGCGTCGCACGATCGCGAGGGTTTCGGTCACCGACGCGCGCGTGATCGCATCCGCGACGGCGCGAAGCGGCAGATGCGTCGTCACCAGCGCCACGCGAAGCGCGTCGCGCGCTGCGCCGCTCACGAGCATCATCACGACCCGCGGCGTTCCGGTGCGCGCGGCGAAGAATTCGGTGTGGCCCATGAACGCAATCCCGGCGTCCTGGAACACGCTCTTCTGCACCGGCGCGGTGACGAGTGCGGCGAACGCGCCGGTCGCGCAGGCGTCGCACGCCGTTTCGAGCATCGACAACGTGCTTCGCGCATTCGCGGGGTCGGGATGGCCCGGCACCGGTGGCGCCGCGAGCGGCTGATGCCACACCTCGATCGTGCCTTCGGGCGGCGCGAACGCGAGCGGATCGTAACGCGCGTAGTGCGGCGCGACGCCGATCCGCGCCGCGCGCTCCGCAAGCAGGTCGCTGTCGCCGAGCACGACGAGCCGCGCGGGAAACGGCTTCGCGCGATGCCGCTCGGCGAGACGCGCGACGAGCTCCGGACCGATGCCCGCCGGTTCCCCCGACGTGATCGCAATCGTCGGGTGCGAACCCATCACAATGGCAGCACGTTGACCGCCGACGGATCGCCGAAAACCTGCACGTCGACGTTCAGCATCGCACGTACGGAAAAACCGGCGCGGTCCGCGTCGATCTTCACCTGCCGGTAGCCGTCGAGCGGTTGCGCCGGCCGACCGAAGATCCAGACGGCGTCGAGCGGAACATCGCTATTGATCTCGCCGGTGTGCTGGACGGAACGCCCGAGCGGCAACGCGAAGCCCTCGCGGCCGAACACCGGGAACTGGTCGAGCTTCGCCGCGTAGCGCAGAACCTGCGAGCCGGCGTAACGGGCGCGCGTGTTGAGGTCGTACCACGCGCCGGGCGGCAGCGCGATGTCGACCTCGCCACCGTCGCGCAGGATCGGCGCGACGAGCAGCGCGTCGCCGCACATGAACTGCGTCTCGAAATCGCGCGCGAGCCGGCTGTCGGGAAAGGCGAGCGGCATCGCGCGTGCGACCGGCAAACCGCTTCGCAGCGACTGTGCGATCGTCCTCTCGAGGTAAGGGATCAGCCGATAGCGAAGCGCAAGCCACTTGCGCGCAATGCCTTCGGCTTCGGCGCCGAAGGCCCAGGGCTCGCGCTCGCCGGCACCGTGCAGTCGCATGTGCGAAAAGAACGACGCGACCTGCAGCCAGCGCACGAACAACTCGGCCGACGGCTTGGAACCGTAGAAGCCGCCGACATCGGAGCTGTGGTACGGATTGCCGCTCATGCCGAGCGACAAGCCCCCCCGAATCGACGCCGCGAGCCCTTCCCAGTCGCTTTGCGGCGTGCCGCCGAAGCCGATCGGATAGCGCTGGCTCCCGGCCCATCCGGCGCGGCTCCAGACGATCGGCGGCTTGTCGTTGGGTTTCTGGAAGCGCGCGGTCGCGTCGTGCACGCAGCGGTTGTAGAGCAGCGGATAGGCGTTGTGCAGCCGCGCGCCCGTGTCGCCGTTGAACGCGACGGCATCGTCCGGCACCTGCTCGCCATAATCGCTTGCGATCACGTCGACGCCATCCTCGAACAGCGACGCGTGCTCGTCGCGCCACCATGCGAACGCATCGGGGTTGGTGAAGTCGACGATGCCGCTTTCGGGCCAACTCGTCATCGCGGCGTCGCCGTTCGGTACGCCGATGGCCGCCTGCACGTAGGGGTCGCCTTCCGGCGTGAGGAGCAGGTATTGCTGGGAGGCGAGGTCCTGGAACAGCGGCGAATCGACGGACACGAGCGGATATTCGGTGACGCCCACGCGAAAATCGTGCGCCTTGATCTTCGCGATCATCGCGGTCGGGTCGCCGATGCGTTCCGTATCCCACGTGAAATCGAAGCGGCGCTCGGTGTCGTACGTCGTCGCCGCGTCGAGCATCAGCACGTCGGATGGAATCCTGCGTTCGCGCAGACGCGCCGCGACGCCGATCGCCGCGTCGGCGCTGCCGAACGACGCGCGCGAAACCCACAGGCCGAGACTCCAGCGCGGCACCGGTGCAGGCCGCCCGGTGAGCTCCGTGTAGCGGTCGACGATCGCCGCCGGCGCTTCGCCCGCGAAAACGAACAGGTCGAGCGCCTCGTCTTCGACCATCATCGCGTAACTGCGATGCGACCAGTCGGGATGGCCGACGCCATGCGACACCATGCCGGGCGTATGCACGAACGTGCCCCACGCGCCCTTGCCGCTTCCCGTGCTCCACGCGAACGGCGTCGCCTTGTAGACGCGGCTGGTGTTGACGCCCTGCGCATCCTGCACCTGCGAATGCAGGAGCTGGCCTCGCTTGTCGAGCGGGCCGAATTGCTCGCCGAGCCCGTACACGGGTTCGCCCGTCGCGAGCGCGAACGCGGCCGACCACAGCCCGCCCTGCCGCAATCGTCCGAGCGTCGGCAACCGCGTGCCGCCCTCGACGCGCTCGTCGGTGATCGAGCGCAGCACGACCTGATTCTTCCAGCGCAGGCGAATCGCCAGCGGCACGCCGCCGAGCTCGAGCGTCGATTCGCCGGACGTGAACGTCCATGCGCCAGGGGCGCGCTGCGCGACATCGCACGCCTGCGGACGTGCGACGAGCATGCCGTAATCGGGCCGCGTGTTCGGACCGACGCGCAGCCGGAACGTGCCCGGCCCGAAGCACTCGACCTCGAGCACGTCGCCGCTCGACGTCGCAAACGACGCGCCGGCCGCCGTTGCCCCTAGACAGTGCGGAACGTCGAGGCGCAGGTAGTCGGCGGGGTCGGGCTGCATTGCCGCTAAAGAGTGACGTGCGATTCGGCGATGCCGGGCGCGTCGACCCGCTTCGCGAAGATGCCGCCGCTCTGCGGGAAGCGCGCAAGCTCGTCGGCGCTGCGCTTCTGGCGCGCGGTGGTCACGAACATCGTGCGCAGGTCCGCGCCGCCGAACGCGCACATCGTCGGACAGCTCGCCGGCAGTGGGTGGTCGCGCACGTGGCTGCCGTCCGGCGCCAGCTCGACGAACCGGCCGTCGCCGTAGAACGCCGCGAAGTAATGGCCGCGGCTGTCGGTCGTGCCGCCGTCGGGGCGCTCGTTCTCGCCGCTCCATTGCGCGAACGTGCGCGCCGCGCTCGGCGTGCCCGTTGCGCCGTCGTAGTCGAACGCGCGGACCCTGCGCGTGGGCGTGTCGCCGTGATACATCGTGCGGCCATCGGGACTCCACGCGAGCCCGTTCGTGATCGTCATGCCGCCGAAGAGACGCGTCAGCGCGCCGTCGCGATCGAGCCGATAGAGCGTCGCGCCATCGTGGTCGCGCTTCTCGTTCATCGTGCCGACGACGAGACGTCCCCATGGGTCGCAGCGGCCGTCGTTGAAGCGATATTGCGCGGTGTCGTACGGTGCATCGACGACGCGGCGCTCGAGGCGGCCCGCGCGGTCGCAAAGCCAGATGCCGCTGCGCAATGCGACGACGAACCCACCGCCTTGGCGAAACGCGTAGCAGCCGATCGATTCGGGCATCGCCATCACGACGTTGTCGCCGCTCGCCGGATCGAACCGGTTGAGCGACGGGGCGTTGATGTCGATCCAGTAGAGCGCCTGCTCGTCGACCGACCACAGCGGGCATTCGCCGAGGCTCGCGCGGGCGTCGAGGACGCAGGAAAAGCCGGTGGAGGCTGCGGTCATCGAGCGGGGGTGGGAGACGCAACGGCGGCGACGACGGCCGCCGCAATGCGCATCGTACAAGAAAAGGCGGCGCCGGGCGCCAGGATGCGCATGCCCGTTGCATGGGCACCGGCTGCGCTGCGATTGAATGCGTCGGTCTCGTTCGTCACCGGCTCGACGGCGACGAAATCCCC
>DATNGN010000038.1:0-2845 GCA_035605875.1 Casimicrobiaceae bacterium | reverse complement strand
ATCGGCGCATCGACGGCGAGGTCCGCTTCGCGCACGAAGTTCTGCGCGGCGCTGACGAGCTCCTCGAGGTTCTCGACCCGCTCGGAGCCTTCCTTCTCCTGGCGGTAATGCGCGAGGAGCCCGGATACCTCGATGATGTGCGCCACCGTCTCGGAAAGCGGCAGCGCGCGCGTCGCCTCGCGCGCGTCTTCGATCAGGCGCACGAACGCCGCGAGCGCTGTCGCGGCCTTGCCCTTCAGCGTCCCGGCGCACGTTGCCTGCCAGAGCGACGTCCCGTGGGCGCGCGCGGCATCCTGCAACTGCTCGAGCGTGCGCGCACCGATCCCGCGCGGCGGAAAATTGACGACGCGCAGGAAGGCACCGTCGTCGCCCGGCTCCGCCAGCAGGCGCAGGTACGAGAGTGCGTGCTTGATCTCGGCGCGCTCGAAGAACCGCATGCCGCCGTAGACGCGGTACGGCAGCGCCGCATTGAAGAGCGCATGCTCGAGCACGCGCGATTGCGCGTTGCTCCGGTAGAGCAGCGCCATCTGGTCGAGTGCCAGCCCTTCGTCGACGAGACCCTTGACGACGTCCACGATGAATGCCGCCTCGTCGAGATCGCTCGGCGCGTTGAATACGCGAACCGGCTCGCCCCGCTCCTCGCTCGTCCAGAGGTTCTTGCCGAGACGCGACGCGTTGTTCCTGATAAGCGCGTTGGCCGCATCGAGGATATGCCCGTGCGAACGGTAATTCTGCTCGAGCTTGATGAGCTGCACCGGCGCGTCGGCGCGCGCGAAATCGCGCGCGAAATGCTGCATGTTCGCGACGTTCGCGCCGCGAAACGCATAGATCGACTGGTCGTCGTCGCCCACGCCGAACACCGCGGCGCTCGGCCCGGCGAGTTGCTGCAGCCACTTGTACTGCAGGATGTTCGTGTCCTGGAACTCGTCGACGAGCAAATGCGAAAAGCGGCGCCGGTAATGCTCGCGAATCACGTCGTGCTCCGCAAGCAGCTCGTAACAGCGCAACAGCAGCTCGGCGAAGTCGACGACGCCTTCGCGCTGGCACATCGCCTCGTACAGCGCGTAATGCTCGACCTGGCGGCGCGCAACGTCGTCACCGGCCTCGACGGCGTTCGGCCGCCTTCCCTCTTCCTTGGCCGCCGCGATGAACCATTGCAGCTCGCGCGGCGGATAGCGCTCGTCGTCGATGCCGTGCGCGCGGTACATCCGCTTGATCAGCGAAAGCTGGTCCTGCGTGTCGAGGATCTGGAAAAGCTGCGGCAGGCGCGCGTCGCGGTAATGCATCCGCAGCATCCGGTTGCACAATCCGTGGAACGTGCCGATCCACATGCCGCGCAGGTTCATCGGCGTCAGTGCGGCAAGGCGCGTCAGCATCTCCTTCGCCGCCTTGTTGGTGAACGTGACGCCGAGGATCGACAGCGGAGATGCCTGACCGGTTGCAAGGAGCCACGCGATGCGCGTGGTCAGGACGCGCGTCTTGCCGCTGCCGGCGCCGGCGAGGATCAGCGCGGACGTGTGCGGCAGCGTGACGGCGGCGAGCTGCTCGGGATTGAGATTGGCGAGAAGCGGCGAGCTCACTGAACCGCAATTATAAGCCGCGGGGGTGAACGCTATAATCGCGCCGCCCATGAATACGGTTTCGTAAATGCCTCGCGCGCCCGACGAAACGCCGCCGGTCAATTCGGCCACGATGCGCTCGTTCGTGCACTGGATCCGCGCGGCGGCGCCGTACGTGCACGCGTTTCGCGGCAAGACGTTCGTCATCGCTTTCGGCGGTGAAGTCGTCGCCGACGATTCGTTCCTCGGCGTCGTGCACGACCTCAATCTGCTGCACAGTCTCGGCATCCAGCTCATCGTCGCGCACGGCTGCCGCCCGCAGGTCGAGGCGATCCTCGACGCGCAGAACATTCCGAGCCGCTACGCGAACGGCGTGCGGATCACCGACAACGATGCAATGGACTGCGTGCTCGAGGCCGCCGGCCAGGTGCGCGCACGCATCGAGGCGTTGCTGTCGCTCGGTCTTGCGAACTCGCCGATGGCCGGCGCGCGCAACCGCGTGTCGAGCGGCAATTACCTGACGGCGAAGCCGATGGGCGTCGTCGACGGCGTCGACATGCAGCTTTCCGGCGAAGTGCGCCGCATCGACACCGAGGCGATCCGGCAACGCCTCGACGACGGCGACATCGTCCTGATCTCGCCGACCGGTTACTCGCCCACCGGCGAGATCTTCAACCTGACCGTCGAGGAGGTCGCCACGCAATGCGCGGTACGCACGGACGCGACGAAGCTGATCTTCCTCACCGACGCCGACGGCGTACGCAACGCGCGCAGGCAATTGCTGTCCGACCTTTCGACGACGGACGCGGAAAAGCTGCTCGCGCGTCCCGACCGCCTGCCGCCCGACATTCGCGTGTACCTGCCCGCCGCGATTCGCGCCTGCAACAACGGTGTCAAGCGGGCGCACCTGATCAGCCGCCATCACGACGGCGCGCTGCTGCTCGAGTTGTTCACGCGCGACGGCGTGGGCACGATGATCGCCTCCACCGCGCTCGCGCACATGCGCACCGCGACGATCGACGACGTCGGCGGGATTCTGTCGATCATCGAGCCGCTCGAGGAGCAAGGCGTGCTGGTCAGGCGCTCGCGCGAGCGCCTGGAAAGCGAAATCGAGCGCTTCGTCGTCGCCGAGTACGACAATCACATCATCGGCTGCGCAGCGCTGTACGCGTTTCCGGGCGAGCGCGTGGGCGAGCTGGCAGCGCTCGCCGTTCATCCCGACTTCCGGCGCGAAGGGTACGGCGAGGCGTTGATGAACGAGATCGAGCAGCGTGCGCGCAAGCTCA
>DATNGN010000037.1:0-26271 GCA_035605875.1 Casimicrobiaceae bacterium | reverse complement strand
GGCGCGTTGAAGCTCGTGCTCGTCGGCGTGGCGCTGATGGCGGCGCCGTTCCTGATCGACTTCTGAGTGGTTGGAGCCGCCGGGCATGAGAGGCTTGCCCACGTAGCGACGCGCGGCCGCGTGGCGCGATGGGCGCGCCGGACCTCCTCAAGCGCGAATTGGCCCCGCACCCCGCAGCGCGGAGGATAGTCCGGTGACCGCGGCCGAAGCGGCGCTGATCGTGCTGCTCGCGCTGCCGTTCGCAGGCAGCGTCGCGGCGATGCTCCTGCCGCCCAATGCGCGCAACGCCGAGGCGTGGCTCGCCGGAGCCGTCGCGCTCGCGGCGCTGCTGGTGTCTGCCGGATGCTACGGCGCCGTCGCGCACGGCCGCGTCCTGCGTGTTGCCGTGGCATGGCTCCCCGGCGCGCTCGATTTCACGCTCCGGATGGACGGTTACGCCTGGATGTTCTGCGTCCTCGTCACCGGCATCGGCTTCCTGATCGTGCTGTACGCGCGCTACTACCTGTCGCCGCGCGATCCCGTGCAGCGGTTCTACTCGTTCCTGCTCGCGTTCATGGGCTCGATGCTCGGCGTCGTGCTGTCGGGCAACCTGATCGTCCTCGTGTTCTTCTGGGAGCTGACGAGCCTCGCCTCGTTTCTTTTGATCGGATACTGGCATCACAACCCGGCGGCGCGCGACGGCGCCAGGATGGCGCTGATCGTGACGTCGGCGGGCGGGCTGTGCCTGCTCGCCGGCGTGCTGGTCCTCGGCCACATCGTGGGCAGCTACGACCTCGACCGCGTGCTCGCTTCGCGCGGAGCGATCGTCGCGAGCGACCTCTACGTTCCGGCGCTCGTGCTCGTGCTGCTCGGCGCACTGACGAAGAGCGCGCAGTTCCCGTTTCATTTCTGGCTGCCGCACGCGATGGCGGCGCCGACGCCGGTGTCGGCGTACCTGCACTCGGCGACGATGGTGAAGCTCGGCGTGTTCCTGCTGGCGCGCCTCTGGCCGGTGCTCGCGGGAACCGACGCATGGATCTGGATCGTCGGCACCGCCGGGCTCGTGACGTTCGTCTTCGGCGCATACGTCGCGATCTTCCAGCAGGATCTCAAGGGCCTGCTCGCGTACTCGACGATCAGCCACCTCGGTCTCATCACGCTGCTGCTCGGATTGAACAGCACGCTCGCCTGCGTCGCCGCGATCTTCCACATGCTGAACCACGCGACGTTCAAGGCCTCGCTCTTCATGGCGGCCGGCATCATCGACCACGAGACCGGCACGCGCGACATCCGCCGGCTCTCGGGACTGTTCAGGTTCATGCCGATCACGGCGACGCTCGCGATCGTCGCCGCGGCGGCGATGGCGGGCGTCCCGCTCTTGAACGGCTTCCTGTCGAAGGAGATGTTCTTCGCCGAAGCGCTCGACGTCAGCGGTCCGCTGCCGTGGCTCGACCGCGCGCTGCCGTACATCGTGACGGTCGGGGGCGCATTCAGCGTCGCGTATTCGCTGCGCTTCATCCATGGCGTGTTCTTCGGCCCCGATCCGGTCGACCTGCCCCGGATGCCGAAGGAGCCCGCGCGTTGGGTGCGCTTTCCGATCGAGTTGCTGGTGCTCGCCTGCGTCGTTGTCGGCGTGCTGCCGGCGCACACCGTCGGGCCGCTGCTCCACGTCGCCGCAGGTGCAGTGCTCGGCGCCGAGATGCCGGCGTACAGCCTCGCCGTCTGGCACGGCTTCACGCTGCCGCTGCTGATGAGCATGCTGGCGCTGGTGGGCGGCTTCGCGATGTTCGTCGCGTTGCGGCCGTATTTCGCGCGCGGCATCGAGGGCGAGCCGTTCCTGCCGCCGATCGACGGCCGACGCGTGTTCGATGCCGTGCTGGTCGCGCTGTCGTGGCGCTGGGCGCGCGCGCTCGTGCGGATGTTCGGAACGCAGCGGCTGCAGTCGCAGTTGCGTCTGATCGTGCTGCTCGCGGTGGCCGCCGGACTCTGGCCCGCCTATCGCCTCGGCATCGACCTCGGCACGCCGGGATCGACGCCGTTCGACGCGGCGCTCGCGATCGCCTGGGCCGTGGGCGCCGCGTGCGCGCTTGGCGCCGCATGGCAGGCGAAGTTCCATCGACTGGCGGCACTGATCCTCGCCGGCGGCGCGGGACTCGTCACCTGCCTCACGTTCGCCTGGTTCTCGGCGCCCGATCTCGCGCTCACGCAGTTGGCCGTCGAGATCGTGACGACGGTGCTTTTGCTCCTCGGGTTGCGCTGGCTGCCCAAGCGCGTGCCCTATCGCTTCACGTGGCCCGGCGCGCTCGCCGCGCTTCCGCGACGACTGCGCGACCTTGCGATCGCCGTATGCGCCGGAGGCGGCCTGGCGGCGCTCGCCTATGCGGCGATGACGCGACCGCTGCCGGACACGGTGTCGAAGTTCTACGTCGAGCACGCGTTGCCCGAAGGCGGCGGCACGAACGTCGTGAACGTGATCCTCGTCGACTTCCGCGGCTTCGACACGCTCGGGGAAATCACCGTGCTCGGCGCGGTTGCGGTCGCGGCGTACTCGCTGCTGCGCCGATTCCGACCGGCGCGCGAGAGCATCGAGCCGCCTGCGCAGCAGCAGGCAGAGCGCGCCACGACCGCCGCGGACGACGCGTTCGTGCCCGGCGTGCTGATGCGTGCGATGTTCGCGCCGATCTTCGTGTTCGCCATGTACCTGCTGCTGCGCGGCCACAATGAACCGGGCGGCGGCTTCGCCGCCGGCATCGTGTTCGCGATCGGCCTCATCCTGCAGTACATGGCGAGCGGCACGCGCTACGTCGAGTCGCGGCTCGTCCTGCGGCCCGTGCGGCTGATGGGTCTCGGCATCGGGCTCGCTGCGCTGACGGGCGCCGGCGCATGGCTCTTCGCGCACCCGTTCCTCACGTCGCACGTGGCGCACGTCGACGTGCCGCTGCTCGGCGACGTCCATCTGCCGAGCGCGTTCCTGTTCGACATCGGCGTCTTCCTTCTGGTCATCGGCGCGACGACGCTGATGCTGATCGCGATCGCGCATCAGTCGCTGCGCGCGCACCGCGGCGAGCGGGAGCAGCGGGACGACGCGCTGCACGATGACGCTTCGCCCGCCGTGCGGGATCACGGGGCACCGAATTCGTGACCGAAGCCGTCATCGCGTGCGCGATCGGCGTCCTCGGCACCTCCGGTGTCTGGCTGCTGCTGCGGCCGCGCACGTTCCAGGTGGCGATCGGGCTGTCGATGCTCTCGTATGCGGTCAACCTCTTCATCTTCGTGATGGGAAGGCTGCGCATCGGCGCCGCGCCGGTGGTCGAAGCCGGCAAGGCGGCCGATCCTGCGGCGTTCGCCGATCCGCTGCCGCAGGCGCTCGTGCTGACCGCAATCGTCATCGGCTTCGCGACGACCGCGTTGCTGCTCGTCGTGCTGCTCGCCGCGCGTGGCTTCAGCGGCACCGATCACGTCGACGGGCGCGAAGCGTAGCCCTGCGATGACGTGGAACGAGCACCTCGTCGTGCTGCCGATCGTGCTGCCGCTCGTCGCGGGTGCGATGACGCTGGTGCTCGACGAGCGACGATTGGCGCTGAAAGCGGCGATCAGCGTCGGCGCGGCGCTGCTGCAGGTCGCTGTCGCCATCGCGCTCGTCCGGCTGGCGGACGCGTCGTTCGCCACCGTCTATCGCGTCGGCGACTGGCCGGCACCGTTCGGCATCGTGCTGGTCGTCGACCGCGTGGCCGCAATCCTGATCCTCCTCACGTCGGTGCTCGGTCTCTCGGCGCTCGTCTTTTCGCTCGCGCGCTGGCAGCGCGCCGGCCCGCGCTTCCATTCGCTCGTACAGTTTCTGCTGATGGGGGTGAACGGCGCGTTCCTGACCGGCGACGTCTTCAACCTGTTCGTCTTCTTCGAGGTGCTGCTCGCCGCATCGTACGGGCTCGCGCTCCACGGATCGGGCGGCGCGCGCGTCGGCTCCAGCCTGCACTACGTCGTCGTGAATCTCACCGCGTCGCTGCTGCTGCTGGTCGGCGCGAGCCTGATCTACGGCGCGACCGGCACGCTCAACATGGCCGATCTCGCCTTGCGCTGGCGCGAGGCGGCACTACCCGATCGTGCGCTGTTCGAGGCCGGCGCGGCGATCCTCGGCGTCGCGTTCCTGGTCAAGGCCGCCATGTGGCCCCTCTGCTTCTGGCTGCCCGGCGCGTACTCGGCCGCAAGCGCGCCGGCGGCGGCGCTGTTCGCGGTGCTGACGAAGGTCGGCATCTATGCGGTGCTGCGCACGGGTCTGCTGTTCGGCACGGGCGCCGAAGCAACGCCCTCGGCGGGCACTCCGTGGCTCGCCTATGGCGGCATGGCCACGATTGCGTTCGGTGCGCTCGGCGTGCTCGCATCGCAGGACATGGGGCGCCTCGCGAGCTACAGCGTGCTCGTGTCCTCGGGAACGCTGCTCGCGGCGATCGCGATCGGAAGCACGCCGCTCACCGGCGCAGCGCTGTACTACCTCGTCGTGTCGACGCTCGCGCTGTCGGCGCTGTTCCTGCTCGTCGAGCTCGTCGAGCGCGGCGCCCGTCCGGGCGCCGGCATCCTGTCGGTCACCGCCGAAGCATTCGGTGCCGGCGAAGGTGAAGGCGAGGAGCTCGAGATCGGCATCGCGATTCCCGCCGCGACGGCGCTTCTCGGATTGAGCTTCGCCGGCTGCGCGATCATGCTCGCCGGCCTTCCGCCGCTCGCGGGGTTCGTCGGAAAGTTCGCGATCCTGAACGCGCTGCTCCGCGTCGACCCGGTGTCCGGCGCGTCGTGGGCGTTGCTCGCGCTGCTGATCGCGTCGGGATTGGCGACGATCATCGCGATGGCGCGCGCCGGCGTACGCCGCTTCTGGGCGCAGCCGAATGGCCGCGCGCCGCGCGTGCGCGCCATCGAGCTCGCGCCGATCGCACTGCTGCTGGCGCTGTGCGTAGCGCTCACCGTCGGCGCCGGCACGCTGATCCGCTATCTCGACGAGGGCGCACGGGCGCTGCACGCGCCGGGCGGCTACGTCGATCGGGTGCTCGCGCGATGAGATCGGGATTGCCGTTCCCGCTGCTGTGGCTCGCGCTGGTCGCGATGTGGCTCGTACTGAATGGCACGATCACACTTGCGCAGGCGATCCTCGGAATGATCGTCGCGCTCGGCGCGGTGCTCGGACTTCGCGCAGTGGGTCGGCCCTCTAAAGCGCCGCACCGGCCGCTTGCGGCGCTCGCGCTTGCGTCGGTCGTGGTGTACGACATCCTGCACTCGAACGTCGCAGTCGCTGCGATCGTGCTGTCCGGGCGTCGACACGGGCGGGCCGGCTTCGTCGAGATCCCGCTCGAACTGCGCCACCCGACGGGACTCGCCGTGCTCGCCTGCATCATCACGGCGACGCCCGGCACGTCGTGGGCAGGGTACGACTCGCGCGCCGGCGTGCTGACGATGCATATCCTCGACCTCGTCGACGACGCGACGTCGATACGCGCGATCAAGGGTCGCTACGAACGCAGGCTGATGGAGATCTTCGAATGAGCGCGCCGGGCCGTCCCAAGCGCGAATTGCGCCCCCTCAGGGGGCAGCGCAGCGGCGAAGCCGCAAGCGTGGGGGGTTTATGAACGAGCTTCTGTCTGTTTCGCTGCTGGTCGCGCAGCTGATGTTGGCGCTCGCGATGGCCTGTGCCGTCATCCGGCTGCTGCGCGGTCCGCGCGCGCAGGATCGCGTCCTGGCGCTCGACACGCTGTACGTCGACGCGATGCTCCTGTTGCTCGTCCACGGCATGCGCGAGGCGACGACGCTCTACATCGAGATCGCGCTGGTGATCGCGATGCTCGGGTTCGTCTCGACGGCGGCGCTTGCGCGCTTCCTGCTTCGCGGTGAGGTGATCGAATGAGCGACGTCGCCGCATTGCCGCCGCTGGTCAGTGCGCTCGTCGGCGTGCTCACGGTCCTCGGCGCCGCGCTCGCGCTGATCGGATCCGTCGGCCTGCTGCGGCTCCCGACGTTCTACCAGCGCGTGCACCCGCCGACGATGGGCACGACCGGCGGCCTCGGCCTGACGCTCGTCGCATCGATGCTGCTCTTTTCCACGCTCGAGGCGCGACCGGTGCTGCACGAGATCGTCATCGCGGTGTTCATGTTCGTCACGACGCCGGTGACGTACATGCTGCTGATGCGCGCAGCCGTGCACCGCGACCGCAGGGGCGACAAGCGGTGACCAACGGCTTCGCAAGCGCGTTCACGGCATGAGGCGCGCGATGCCGGCTGGAATTGCGCGGCTCCGCCGCGAAGTGCCGCTGCCGATCGGCGTGGCGACGACGCTCGCGTTCCTGGGCTCCGGCAGCCGTTGGCTCGCTGACCTGTCGAGCGACGCGTGGTTCGCGTTCGTGCTCGCGTGGCTTTTCGCGGCGATCATCGTCTGCGCGTTCGCGGTGGTGCGTCACGCGGAAGCGGTGGCCGAGCGGCTCGGCGAGCCGTTCGGTACGCTGGTGCTGACGCTTGCGATGAGCGGCATGGAGATGATGATGATCGCGGCCGTGATGTTCACGGGCCACGGCAGCGAGACGCTCGCGCGAGACACGATGCTCGCGATCCTGATGATCGTGCTGAACGGCGTCGTCGGCGCGTGCCTGCTGGCCGGCGGCCTGCGCTATCGCGAGGAGACGTACAACCTCTACAGCGCGAATTCGTTCCTCGCGGTGATCCTGCCGCTCGCGGTGCTGGGCCTCGTACTACCAGGCGTGACCGCGACGGCGGCGGCGCCCACACTGTCGATGTTCGAATCCGTCTTCCTGATCGTCATGTCGCTCGTGCTCTACGGCGTGTTCCTCGCCATCCAGACGCTGCGCCACCGCGACTATTTCGTTTCGTCGGAAGAAGCGACGACCGCAAACGACGTCGCACACGACGGCGGATCGGCCGTGTACCACGTCGGCCTGCTCGTCGCGTATGCGATCCCGATCGTCCTACTGGCGAAGCAAATCGCCGTGCCGATCGAGTACGGCATCCGTGTGCTGCGCGCGCCGGCGGCGCTCGGCGGCCTGCTGGTCGCCGTGCTGATCCTCGCGCCCGAGTCGATGACCGCCGTTCGCGCGGCGCTCGCCAACCAGCTGCAGCGCTCGATCAACGTCGCGCTCGGCACGGCGCTTTCGAGCATCAGCCTGACGATTCCTGCAGTGCTCGCGATCGGCTTCGCGAACGGGCAACGCGTCGTGCTCGGACTCGACGGCATCGACACCGTGCTCCTGCTGCTGACGCTCGTCGTCAGCATGCTGACCTTCGCGCTGTCGCGGACGAACGTGCTGATCGGGGCCGTGCATCTGCTGCTGTTTCTCGCCTACCTGATGCTCACGCTGGAAAAGTAATGCGGCAGCCGATCGTCGGGTTTCATCGGGACGACGAGGGGCACTGGGTCGCCGAGCTCGCATGCGGCCATTTCCAGCACGTGCGCCATGATCCACCCTGGATCAACCGGCCGTGGGTGACGACGGCCGATGGCAGGAACGCCGCGCTCGGCCGCCTGCTCGAATGCAAGAAATGCGAGGCGGGCGCGCCGCCCGACAAAGGTCAATTCTCGACTTAAGTCGGGTCAGAGACGACGACAGTTCTTCGGCGAAAGTCGTCTCTGACCCTACTTCTGTTTCAGTTGGCCGCGAAGCAGTACAGGTACCCGGCGCTGCCGGTCTTCGCGAGCAACGCGTCGCTGCATCCGGCCGACTTGTGCGCCGAATTCCACGACGCGCCGGGCGGCGGCGGACCGTTGCCCATCCGATCGTGGTGGCCGAGCATCACGCTGCCGTCGGCGCCACTCTTCGTGTAGTTGCCGCACGTCATGTCGTCGCCCGGCGGAAACGCGGTGCCGTCGGGCCGCGAGCCGGTCAGGATGTCGTGGCGATTGGGCGTGTCGCCACGGCCGTTGACGATCTCGCCCTTCTCGTTCAGTGCCGTGCGCTTCGTCAGGCTGTTGCTGCCGTGAAGCTCGTCGAGGTTGTAGGCGATGACCTCGCCCTTCGCGTTGCGCCACGGGCCCTTGCCGATGCGGTCGCGCGCGTTGACGGCGTTCGGTCCCTGCGTGCTGAGATAGGCGTGCCATGTGCGACCGGCGCCGACCGCCGCGTCACCCAGCATCTGGCAGTGTCGATCGGCGCCGGCGAGTCCGCCGTAGTCGGCACCGTTGCCCGAGGCGCGGCTCGTGATGAAGAACGTCATGTTCGACGTCGCGCCTGTCGCCATGCCCGACGACGCATGCATCGGCATGTCGCTGCACGCCGCGACGAGGCACGCGCCTGCGATCGCCATCGCGATGTTCGATCGTGTCATTCATTCCTCCCTGGATGATTTCGCGCGGGTTGCCAACCCCGGCGAGCCTCTGTCAACATCGACGCCCGCGCCGCTATTCCGGCCGCGCGATCATTGCACGAGCGCATGAGGAGCATGCCATGAAGAACGAGCAATTCGAATCCGCGCTGCGCCGCGACGGCTTCGACGTCGAGCGCCGGTCGATGCCCCCGCTCGCCGTCGTCGCCGAGCACGCGCATCCGTTCGACGTCCGCGCGCTCGTACTGAACGGCGAGATCACGTTGACGGTCGAAGGCGTGGAATACGCGTATCGCGAAGGCGACATCTTCGTGCTGCCGGCCGGGCACCGCCATGCGGAAGCGGTCGGGCCGGCCGGCGTGGATTACCTCGTCGGCCGGCGTCATCTCGACGCGAAGCCCTCCAACGATCGAGCGGGAGCATCATGAAACGCAGCGCATCCGCCATGTGGAATGGCGACCTCAAATCAGGACGCGGCACGATCTCGACCGACAGCGGCGTCCTGTCGAATACCCAGTATTCGTTCGGCACACGCTTCGAAAACGCGCCCGGCACCAATCCCGAGGAGTTGATCGCGGCCGCGCACGCCGGCTGCTTCTCGATGGCGCTGTCGGCGCAACTCGCCGAAGCCGGTCTCGTCGCGCAAAGCATCCGGACGAAGGCGACGGTCACGCTCGAGAAGTCGGGCGGCGGGTTCGTGATTCCCGCCGTGCATCTCGAACTCACCGCGCGCATCCCGGGCGCCAGCCAGCAGGCGTTCGAAACCGCCGCCGAGAACGCGAAGGCCGGCTGCCCGGTGTCGAAGCTCCTGAACGCCAAGATCACGCTCGACAAGAAGCTGGAGGCGTAAGCGGGAAGGACGCCCCAGCGCGGCGCAACCGGCCCCACGCCCGTCCTTCCCGGACGGTCGAACGGTCGGTGGACAGGCGCGGCGGCCGGAGTACCATGACGGCGAGTCCCTGGACACCCGCCATGGAACCGTTTGCGGTCCTGATCGTGTTGCCACTGGTCGTCGGTGCCGTCGCCGAACGGATGTTCCGCGACACGTCGCGCGCGTCGCTGGCCGGCGCACTGGTTTCGTCGTTGTCCGTCTATGCCTGTCTGCACCATCTCGATCCCACCGGCGCGTGGAATGGCCTCGCGGCTTTTCTCGTGGCGCCGCTTGCGATCGCCTTCGCGCTCGCGTCGGTGCTGCTTTGCTTCGGCCATTTCGAAGGACGGCGTGCGCAACGCCGTCCCAGGCGCGCATGGGTTCCGTAGCGCGAGGTGCGACGGACATCCGCTGAGTCTCGATTGAATCCTCGACGCCGGAAACTGTCTCCAGCAGAAGTCCCGCTTCGATTCCATGCGCCGCACCTCGCTTTACAGCAGCTCGCAACGTCCGCGGAATGCGCCGCCGCAGCAACGCGCGTCGCCCGCCGGCGACGCGGCACCGCGCACCGAAAGCGCTGCGGCGGATGCGTCCGCAGTCGCCGCCGCCGCGCCGCTCACGCGACGCGCGCGCGTGCGCCGCTTCTTCGGTCGCCATAACGCGTTCTTCTCGCTCGTTCTCGGCGTGCTGATCGCGCTCGGCGCCGTCTACGGCTACGACGTGCTGCAGCCGAAGCCGCACGCGCTCACGCAGGAAGACATCGACAATGCGGTCCTGCACACGCTCGACACGAAGCAGCTGCCGTCCAAGTACGCGCGCGCCTACGATGCGATCCGCGGCTCGGTCGTGCGCGTGCGCGAGTTCGAGCGCGAAGACGGTCCCGAACACGAGATGACCGAAGCCGGCGTCGGCACCGGCGTCGTCATCGTCGACAAGGGCATCATCCTGACGAACCTGCACGTGATCGCCGATGCGAGGAAGGTCGGCGTCATCTTCGCCGACGGTACCGAATCGGAAGCGACGGTGATCGCGACGCAGCCCGAGAACGACCTCGCGGTGCTGCAGGCCAAGACGATTCCCGACGATCTGCAGGCGGCCACGCTGCGTTCGACCAAGGATCTCGCGCTCGGCGACGATGTGATCGCAGTCGGCTTTCCATTCGGCATCGGCCCGTCTGTCACGGCGGGCGTCGTCTCCGGATTGCGGCGCGAGTACCGTTCGCCAGAAGGTAAGCGCTTGCTCACCAATCTGATCCAGTTCGACGCGGCGGCGAACCCGGGCAATTCGGGCGGGCCGCTCGTCACGATGGACGGTGCCGTCGTCGGCATCGTCACTGGCATCCTCAATCCGAACAATCAACGCGTGTTCATCGGCATCGGCTTCGCGGTGCCGATCGAGAACGCGGCCGCGGCGGTGGGCCTGTCGCCGTTCTGATTTCTTCCGCAAGTCAAAGGGAGCTCATGGAAAACCGGGAAAACGGCGGCAGCGACGTCGCGTCGCTGATGCAGCGCATCCTCTACGAAGTGAAGAAGGTCGTGGTCGGACAGGATCACTTCCTCGAACGCGTGCTGGTCGCGATGCTCGCGCAGGGTCACCTGCTCGTCGAAGGCGTGCCGGGCCTCGCGAAGACGTTGACGGTGAAGACGCTCGCGAAGGTGATTCGCGGCGCGTTCAAGCGCATCCAGTTCACGCCCGACCTGGTGCCGGCCGACCTCGTCGGCACGCGCATCTACAGCCAGAAGACCGGCGAGTTCACGACGTCGCTCGGGCCCGTCTTCACGAATCTGCTGCTCGCCGACGAAATCAACCGCGCGCCGGCGAAGGTGCAGAGCGCGCTGCTCGAAGTAATGCAGGAATACCAAGTGACGATCGCCGGGCAGACGCACATCGTGCCGACGCCGTTCCTGGTGATGGCGACGCAGAATCCGATCGAGACCGAGGGCACGTATCCGCTGCCCGAAGCGCAGGTCGATCGCTTCATGATGAAGGTTCTCGTCGGTTATCCGAGCGAGGAAGAGGAATTCGTGATCGTCGAGCGCGTCACCGGGCTTGCCGCCGACGTCGCGACCGTCGCGACCACCGATCAACTCGCCGGGTTGCAGCGGCAGTGCCGCAACGGGTACGTCGATCCGTCGCTGATGCAGTACGCGGTCCGGCTCGCCAACGCGACGCGCTTCCCCGATCGGTACGGCCTCGCCGACTTCGGCAAGTACGTGACGTTCGGCGCGAGCCCGCGCGCGTCGATCAACCTTATCGAAGGGGCGCGTGCGCTCGCCTGGCTGCGCGGCCGCGACTACGTGCTGCCCGACGACGTGAGCGACCTCGCCCCCGACGTGCTGCGGCACCGGCTCGTGCTGTCGTACGAGGCACTCGCCGACGGCATGACGCCCGACGATCTCGTGCGCAAGGTCATGCAGCGCGTGCAGCCGCCCGAGAAGCCGCTGGAGTCGCATGTCAAGTTCGCTCGTGGTTGAGGTGCCGCCACGCGTGCGGGGGGAGGGAGCCGAGCGCAGCGAGGGGGGTGAGCGGTGTCGAACGACATGACCAACGTCGTGCCCCTCGACTCGGCGCGCAGCGCCGAGCGCGCGCTGCGCAAGCTCGAGTGGACGGTATTGCGCCGCCTCGACGGCCTGCTGCACGGCGATTACAGGACACTGTTCCGCGGGTTCGGTCTCGATCTCGCGGATCTGCGCGAGTACCAGTACCACGACGACGTGCGCCACATCGACTGGAACGTCACCGCGCGGCTCGATACGCCGTACGTCCGCGAGTACAACGAGGATCGCGACGTCACCGCGTGGTTCCTGCTCGATACGAGTCCGTCGGTCGATTTTGGCTCGGGCGACGTGCGCAAGCGCAGCGTATCGACCGACTTCGTCGCGGTGCTCGCACGCATCCTCACGCGTCACGGCAATCGCGTCGGCGCGGCGTTCTACGGCGACACGATGGACACGGTGGTGCCGGCGCGCGGCGGCCGTCGCCACGTGTTGCACATCATGCATCGGATGCTGCACCGGCCGTTGCCCACGCGCGCGGCATCGACGAACCTGCAGGAGTTCCTGCGCGCCGCGTTCCCGGTGATGCCGCGCCGCTCGCTCGTGTTCGTCGTCTCCGACTTCATCAGCGCGACGCCATGGGGCCCGGCACTCGCGCAGATCAACGAGCGTCACGAAGTGATCGCGGTGCGCCTCTACGATCCGCTCGAGCACGAGCTGCCCGACCTCGGCCTGCTCACGATGCAGGATGCGGAGACCGGCGAGCAGGTCTACGTCGACACGCACGACCGCGGCTTTCGCCGCCGCTTCGTCAAGGCCGCCGAGGCACGCGAGGCGCGGCTCCGCGCCGGCTTCCGGGACGCGGGCGTCGACGTGCTCGAGTTGTCGACGAACGACGATCTCGCCGATGCGATCCTGCGCTTCGCCGATCTGCGCAAGCGCCGCAGCCACCTGGCCGCCGGCGCGGTGATGCCGCGTGCCGAACAGCATCATGTCGTTCCTCTGGCCTGAATTCCTCTGGCTGCTGGCGCTGATGCCGGCGCTCGTCGGCCTGTACGTGCTCGCGATGCGGCGCAAGCAGCGGCTCGCCGTGCGCTACGCGAGTCTGTCGATGGTCCGCGAAGCGCTCGGAATCGGGCAGCGCGTGCGCCGGCACATCCCGCCGTTCCTGTTCCTGATCGGTCTTGCGCTGATGATCGTCGCGATCGCGCGGCCCACTGCCGTCGTGCGGCTGCCGACGCAGCACGAAACCGTCATCCTCGCGATGGACGTTTCCGGCAGCATGCGCGCCGTCGACGTGAAGCCGACGCGGCTCGCGGCCGCGCAGGAAGCGGCGCGCGCGTTCATCAACGATCAGCCGAGCAACGTGAAGATCGGCATCGTCTCGTTCGCGGGCACCGCCGCCGTCGTGCAGCCGCCCACCGACAACCGCGAGGACCTGCTGGCCGCGATCGACCGCTTCGAGTTGCAGCGGGCGACCGCGATCGGCAGCGGACTCCTCGTGTCGCTGAAGTCGATCTTCCCCGACGTCGAGTTCGATCTGCGGGCGTCCAACCCGCACGTGAAGAAGGACAATCCGCACGGCACCGCGATCGACGAGGTGAAGAAGCCGGCGAAGGAGCCGCCGCAGCCGGTGCCGCCCGGCTCGTACAAGTCCGCGGTCATCATCCTGCTGACCGATGGCCAGACGACGACGGGACCCGATCCGATCGAGTCGGCGAAGATGGTCGCCGAGCGCGGCGTGCGCGTCTACACGGTCGGCGTCGGCACCGTGCAGGGCGAAGTGATCGGCTGGGAGGGCTGGTCGATGCGCGTGCGCCTCGACGAGGATTCGCTGAAGCAGATCGCGAACGTCACGCGCGGCGAGTACTTCTATGCGGGCACGGCGAGCGACCTCAGGAACATCTACAAGTCGATGAACTCGAAGATGGAGCTCACGAAGCAGCAGACCGAGATCACGGCCCTGTTCGTCGCGGGGGCGATGGTGTTCGTCGTGATCGGCGCCGGACTGTCGCTGATGTGGTTCAACCGCCTGCTCTGATTCGAGCACACCGCTGACTTCGCGTGGCGCGCGCGGACGCGTCGAGCGCGCCGAAGCACGCGGCGCGGCAGGATAGAATGCCGCGTACCGCACACGCCTCCGGGGAGGTCCGATGGCCACGGCGATCGAATCGAACGATTCGTTTACGGCGTTCTGGAACGACGTGATGGTCCCGAAGTTCGAGCGCTTCCGGGACATCATGCTCGACGGGCTCTCGTATCACAGCCGCGTGCCTCTCGGGCGTCTCGCGTTGCCGCCGGGCGCGCGCGCCCTCGACGTCGGCTGCGGATGGGGCGACACGGCGCTCGAGCTTGCGCGCAAGGTCGGCCCGACCGGCAAGGTGCTCGGCCTCGACTGCTGCGATGCGTTCCTCGAGAAGGGCCGGCGCGACGCGGCCGCCGAAGGGCTTGCCCACGTGCGCTTCGTCGCCGCCGACGTGCAGACGCATCGCTTCGAGCGAGAGTTCGACTTCGCGTTCTCGCGCTTCGGCATGATGTTCTTCTCGAATCCGGTCGCCGCGATGCGGAACATCCGCAGCGCGATGGTGCCGGGCGCGACGCTGATGTTCATCACGTGGCGCGTGCTCGACGACAATCCGTGGCTCGCGATTCCGAAGTCGGTCGTGCTGCGCCATCTGCCGCCGCCCGGCGAGAATGCGCAGACCTGCGGACCGGGTCCCTTCTCGATGGCCAATCCCGATGTCGTGCGCGCGCAACTCGCCGCCGCCGGCTTCACCGACGTCGCGTTCGAGCGGCTCGACGGACCCGTGATGGTCGGCCGCGACGTCGACCAGGCGCTCGACATGCAGATGACGATCGGTCCCGCTGGCGAGATCGTGCGCGAGGCAGGCGCGCTCGCCGACGCGCACCGGGACGACATCGCGGCTGCACTGCGCAGCGAGCTTTCGCGTCATGCACGCCACGACGGGATCTGGATGCATTCGAGCTCGTGGACGGTCACCGCGAAGAATCCCGGCTGATGTCGCGCCATACCGCCGTCGTTTCCTGGTCGCGCGGCGACGCCCGCTTCACCGACAACCGTTACAGCCGCCGCCACGTCTGGCGCTTCGACGGCGGCGTCGAGGTACCCGCCTCGTCGTCGCCGCACGCGGTGCCGCTGCCCTATTCGAGCGCCGAGGCAGTCGATCCCGAGGAAGCGTTCGTCGCGTCGATCTCGAGCTGCCACATGCTGTGGTTCCTGTCGATCGCCGCGAAGCGCGGTTATGCGATCGACCGCTATGTCGACGAAGCCGAAGGCTTCCTCGAGAAGAACGACGAAGGCCGGATGGCGATGACGCGCGTCATCCTGCGTCCGCGCATTGCGTTCGGCGACCGCTTGCCGTCGAGCGACGAACTGGCCTCGATGCACGACGAGGCGCATCACGAGTGCTTCATCGCGAACTCGGTGAAGACGATGATCCGCTGCGATCCCGTCACTTGACCGCGCCGGCGGCGAGTCCCGACGTGAGCTTCGACTGCAGCGGCAGGAAGAGGATCAGCGTCGGCAGTGTCGCGATCGCCGACGCCGCCATGATCGCGCCCCAGTCGACGCGGTCGTCGCCGAAGAACTGGTAAAGCCCGAGCGGCAGCGTCTTCATGCCGGTCTGCGTAAGGAACGCGAGCGCGAACAGGTACTCGGTCCAGCACAGCAGGAACGCATAGGTCGCGGTCGCGACGATGCCGGGCAGCATGATCGGAAACACGATCCGCCAGACGATCTGGAAGCGCGTCGCGCCGTCGATGGTCGCCGCCTCGTCGAGACTCCTCGGCACTGTCGCGAGGTAGCCGGTCAACAGGTACACCGAGAACGGGATCGTGAACGCGGTGTAGCAGAAGATCATGCCGGCGTAACTGTTCGTCAGGTTCCATTTCGCGAACGCGACGAACAGCGGATTGACGAGCACGATCCACGGGAAGACCTGCCCCAGCAGCACCGCGCCGAACAGCACCCGCCGCCCGGCGAAGCGGAAGCGCGAGAAAACGTACGCGGCGCAGACCGAGACGAACGTCGACACGAGCGTCGCCGACGCGCAGATCACCAGGCTGTTCAGCGTATAGACGACGAAGCCCGACGCGAAGATGCGGCGGTAGTTGGCGAGCGTGAAGCCGCTCGTCTCGCCGAGCACGCCGCCGCCGATCTTGAACGATCCGTAGAAGATGCAGATCGACGGATACACCATGAAGACCAGCGCGACGATCGTCACCGTCAGCACGAGGAGCGTCGTGACCGGCCGCGGCCGCTGCCAGAACGCGCGCTGTACGCTACGCGCACGGCCGGCGCCGACGTCGAGCGACAGCGCCGTCATGGCGTGTCCGGATCGATCACAGGCTCTCCTGCAGTTCGTTGCGCGTCACGAACCGGTAATAGACGATCCCGAAGACGGCCATCACGAGCGCCATGACGATGCCGACCGCCGAGCTGTAGCCGAGCCGGAAGTCGACGAACGCCTTGATGTAGATCTCGGTGGCGAGCACGTTCGTGAACGTGCCGGGCCCGGCGCCGGTCGAGAGCCAGACGTAGACGAAGTTGTTGAACGTCGAGAACACCGACGTCAGCGTCAGCACGGTGATCGTCGGCATCAGGAACGGCAGCGTGATGTGCCGGAACTGCTGCCAGCGCGACGCACCGTCGAGCGCGGCGGCTTCGTTCAGCTCCTCGGGGATCGATTGCAGGCTCGCGAGCAGCGACAGCGCGACGAGCGGTACCGTGTTCCAGACGATGATCGTGACGACCGACGGCCAGACGGTCGCGAGGTTCGCGAAGAACGCGACCGGATTGTCGACGAGGTGAAGCCGAAGCAGGATCGCGTTGACAGTGCCGTTCTGCGCATCGAGCAGGAACCGCCAGATGACGACGGCGACGATCGGCGGCGTCGCCCACGGTATCAGGATCGCGAGCTTCGCGGCCGTCGACAACCGGACCCTGGCGAGCACCGGCGAGTCGAGGAGCAGCGCCATGCCAAGGCCGATGAGGATGCGCAGCACGACGGACAGCGCCGTGAGCCACACCACCGTGTTGAACAGCAGGTGGCCGAACTCGGGGCTCGTCAGGAACTCGCGGTAGTTGTCGAGACCGACGAAGCTGCCGCCGCGGCGAAGCTTCAGCAGCGAAAGATCGGTGAGGCTGATCGCCGCATTCTGGAACGTCGGATACGCGTAGAAGGCCGCGAGGATCAGGAACGCCGGCGCGAGCATCAGCGCGATGAATCGACGTTCGCCCCGCATTTTGGGTCGCGTTGGTTCGACGGTCGGGCGAAGCGAGCGTCAGGCGAAGCGCCGTTCGCTTCAGGATCTATCGGGCCGCGCGGCCCTTCTGCCTGCGTATTCTATTGGCCGCGCGCCTTCATGAGCTTTCCAATCGTCTGCAAGAGCTCCTCGGCGGCGTCCTGCTCGCTGCGCTGGCCCGAGAGCGCCGCGCTGAACGCGCGTCCGGTCGCGTTCCACATCGCGCCGATCGGTGCCGGTCCGTCGGAGTAGGGTCCCCACGTGCGCGCATAGCCGAGCTGCTCCGCGAAGCCCTTGAGCTCGGGTTTCCAGTCGACGTTCTTCAACAGCGATTTCTGCGCGGGAAACTGCGTCGTGTAGTACTTCGTGAAGATCGGCTCCGAGGCGAGGTACTCGATCAACTTCCACGCCTCCTGCGGATGCTTCGAGTCGGCGTTGATCACCAGCATGCGGCCGCCGATCATCGAACTGCGCGTCACCGATCCCTTCGGGAACGGCCCGGACACGAACGGCAACGGCTTGCCGGGATTCGCGGCCGCGTACATCTCGAGCACCTGCTTGTACGTATTGGGCGGCATCGCGGCCATCGCCTGCTGCCCGCTCACCAGCGCCTGCAGGATCGCAGGATCGTGCGCATCGCTCGCGGCGAGGTTGGACGTCGGATTGTGGCCCTCGGTGAGGAACGACTTGTAGTAACGCATGCAGTCGACGATGTCGGCGGTCGTGAGGTCCATGCCGTACGTGCCGTCGGGCTTCTGGACGACCATCGCCTTGCCGTTCGACCACCAGTAGAAATTGGCGAGGAACCAGATGGCGCCCGACGCCGACCCGCCGGCCGGGAATCCGAACCCGGCCTTGCCGGTCCGCTGCTTGACTTGCGCGCTGTCGTCGTGGAGCTCCTTCCAGGTATCCGGCAGCTTCGTTATGCCGGCTTCCTTGAGGAGATCGGTGCGATAGACCATCGCCCACGTGTCCGTCGTCCACGGGAGTCCGTAGATCTTGCCGTCCTTGGCTTGCGCGAGATCGTGCGCCATGAAGTCGGCGAAACCGTTGCCCGGCGGCGAGCTTTTGATCAGGTCGTTCAGCGGCAGCACCGCCCCGGCCTGTCCCATCTCCTTCACCCACACCTGCGCGACGTGCACGACGTCGGGTCCCTGGCCGGCGGCCGCCTCGCGCAGGAACTGGTCGCGTGCGTCGCGCCAGCCGATGCGCTGCAGCGCGACCTTGATGCCCGGGTTCTGCTTCTCGAACTGGTCGAGCGCCGCGCGAAGCTCCTTCTCTTCGGTATCGTTGAAGCGGAACGTGAGGTTGACGACGTTCTGCGCGGCGGCGGAGCCGGCCGCGAACGCGAGCGCGCATGTGATCAGCACGGCCAGGCATCGCGTCCATGTCTTCATCGTGACCTCCTCGTTTCAGGCGCATTGATGCCCGGCCATGCTAACGTTATCATCGAACGCGTGTCAATGCGCCGAGATCGATGACCGCCGTCGCGGAAACGCGCCGAACCCAGCATCGCGCGCCATCGCGGATGCAGGACGTCGCACGGCTCGCCGGCGTGTCGGTGATCACCGTTTCGCGCGTGCTGCGCGAGCCGGAGAAGGTTGCCGAGGACACGCGCACGCGCGTTCTCGCGGCGATCGAGGCGACCGGCTACGTGCCGAACCTCGTTGCCGGAAGCCTGAAGTCGCGGCGCTCGGGCGTGATCGCCGCCGTCATTCCGAGCGTCACGCACTCGATCGTTGCCGAGGTCGTCCGCGGCATGACGGAAGTGCTGAACGGCGAAGGACTGCACCTGCTGCTCGCGGACAGCGGGTTTTCGCCCGACGAGGAGGAAGCGCTGGTCGCTGCATTCCTCGCGCGCCGTCCGGACGCGATGTATCTCACCGGAACGACGCACACGGCCGGCACGCGGCGGATGCTCGACGCCGCGCGCATACCGGTCGTCGAGACCGGCACTCTCACCGGCAGCCCGATCGACATGGTCGTCGGCTACTCGAACTTCGACGCTGCGCGCACGATGACGCGAACGCTGATCGACGGCGGGCGCCGCGCGATCGGTTACGTCGGTCAACGCGGCCGCGAATACATCGACCGCGTCCGCGATCGCCACGCCGGCCATTGTGCGGCGTTGCGCGACCGTCGGATACGGTCGCAGACGCGCCTGCAGGTCGAGGTGGATTTGAGCTATCGCGGCGGTGCGGCCGGCCTCGGCGAACTGCTCGCGATCGAGCCGGACGTCGACGCCGTGTTCTGCACGAGCGACGTCATCGCGATCGGCGTCCTGTTCGAGTGCCAGCGGCGTGGCATCCGCGTGCCGGAGCGAATCGCAATCAGCGGCATGGACGACCAGGAAATCGCGTCGCAATGCGTGCCCGCGCTGACGACGATCCGCATGCCGCGCTACGAGATGGGACGCCGTGCCGCGCAAATGCTGTGCAGGCGCCTGGCGGGTGAGGCGATTCGTGCGCGCCGCGTCGATCTCGGCTTCGAGGTCGTGCGGCGAAATACGACCTGACGGCTACAGATGCCGTCCGCCGGTCGCCTGCAAATCGGCGCCGGTGATGAAGCTCCCGGCATCCGAGCACAGCAGCAGCGCGGCACCCGCCATCTCGTCGGGCGTTCCCGCTCGCGCCATCGGGCTCGAGTCGCGCTCGATCGCCGCCCACGCGTCGGCGTCCTCGCGCCGCCATTTGTTGCGCTCGGTGGCGATCAGGCCCGGCGACAGATTGTTGATCGTGACGCCGAACGGTGCGTACTGCTTCGCGAGGTTGATCGCGAGGTTGTGCTGCGCGCTCTTCAACGCCGCATAGATCGAAAGCTCGCCCTCGGGGCGCGTCTGGTTGATGCTTCCGATCGTCAGCACGCGTCCCCACCGGCGTGCCTTCATCGGTGGCAGCGCTGCACGCAGCAGCTCGATGGTGGCGTCGAAGTTGATCCGCGTCTGACGCTCGATCTGCTCGGCCGTGACGTCCTCGAACGGAACGCGGTACTGGATCGATGCGCAGACGACGAGCACGTCGACGCCGCCCAGCGCGTCGCGCGCGGCCGCCACCGTACGTGTCGCCTCGCCCGGCGTCACGAAGTCCGCCTCGATCAGGTGGGCACGTCGGCCGCATGCCGCGATCCGCCGCGCCATGTCGCTCGCAGCGTCGGGCTTGCCGAACGCGACGTCGGCCGCCTTCGAATAATGAATCGCCACGTCGGCGCCCGCATCGGCGAACGCGAGCGCGATCGCACGTCCGATGCTGACGCTGCCACCGGTGACGAGCGCGCGACGCCGTTGCATCGAAAAGCGCGCGGCAAGCCGCTGCGCGGCGTCGGATGGGGCGGCGTCGGATTGTGTCATCGGTTCTTTCGAGCGCATGCTTCCTGGAACCGGCGATGATAACGTTGTCATCGCGGTCGCCGCAAGCAAATGCTCGTCGAGTCATGCGAACGGCCGATTCGGTTCTTTGGCGCGGACCGCGATCATTCTGCTGGATCGATCCGCCATGGCCGCCCCACGTAGCTTCGACACGCTCGACTACGCCGGGAAGCTTTGAGAGGGCTGGCGTGCCGACGATGCAGGTTGAATTGCAGGGATCTCGGGGGAAGAAGCGACGCGCTCAAGTGGATGGTGACCTTTTTCGGCGCCGTCAACGTCGGCATCCTGGTCAAGCTGCTCGTGAGCCAGCGGCAGCGAATCCCGAAATCGGGCCGGAGATCTTCAGGACACCACGAGTTTCCGGTGCGCCTGCACGCTCATCAGGATGCCGAGTCCGATAAAAAGCGAAATCAGCGCCGTGCCGCCATACGAGACGAGCGGCAGCGGGACCCCGACGACGGGCAGAAGGCCGCTGACCATCGCCATGTTGACGAACGCGTAGGTAAAGAACATCAGCGTGATCGCGCCGGACAAAAGCCGCGCGAAAAGCGTCGACGCATTCGCGGTGATCATCATCGCCCGCGCGATCAGCAGCAGATAGAGGATCAGCAGCACCGCGTTGCCGATCAAGCCGAATTCCTCGCCGAACACCGCGAAGATGAAGTCGGTATGGCGCTCGGGCAGGAAGTCGAGGTGCGTTTGCGTGCCGTTCAGCCACCCCTTGCCGACGATGCCGCCCGACCCGAGCGCGATCGATGCCTGCGTCGAGTGGTAGCCGGTGCCGAGCGGGTCGCGCGACGGATCGAGGAACGTGAGAATGCGCTCGCGCTGGTAGTCGTGCATGTGCGACCACACCATCGGACCGACGGCCGCGCCGAGCGCGAACAAGCCGACGATGACCTTCCACGACAGGCCCGCGAGGAAAAGCACGTAAAAGCCCGATGCGGCGATCAACAGCGCCGTGCCGAGATCGGGTTGGCGCTTGATCAGATAGACCGGCACGACGATCAGGAGCGCCGCGAACGCGAAATCGCGCCAGCCGATGCGGCCCTCGAACTTCTGGAAATACCAGGCGAGCATCAGCGGCAGCGCGACCTTCATGAGCTCCGACGGCTGGAAGCGCGCGAAGCCGAGATTGAGCCAGCGTCGCGAGCCGTTGACGACGACGCCGAACATGGCGACGCCGATCAGCATCGCGACCGCGACGACATAAAGCGGCACCGCGGCGCGCGCGAGCGTCTGCGGCGCAATGTTCGCGAACATCCACATCAGCACGATCGCGAACGACAGGCTCAGGACCTGGCTCGTCTCGCGCGCGATGCTCTGGTCGGCCGCCGAGAACAGCGTCACCAAGCCCACGCCGACGATCGTGAGCGCGGCGGCGAACAGCATCGAGTCGATGCGCCGCGTCAGCACTTCCCAGATGCGCGCGATCACCTGGCCCATGTCAGAAGGGCCGCCCCGATCGACTGGCGAGCCCCCTGCGGGGCAGCGAGCGCGTGAGCCCGACGGGCCGCCCCGAGGGCGAACATTCGAGTGCAAAGCACGAGCATCGTACGACCGAGCGTGGGGCGATGTTCAATCTAGTCGCCTTCGTCGGGGTCGCCCGACCCCGGCATGTCCTTCGCCGCGCCCGGCTCGGCTTCGCCGAGTAGCCAGTAGTCGAACACCTTGCGTGCGATCGGCGCGGCGGCCTGCGCGCCGAAGCCGCCGTTCTCGACGAGCACCGCGACGGCGATCTTCGGATGATCGACCGGCGCATATGCCTCGTACCACGCGTGATCGCGCATCCGCTCGTCGATGTGATGCTCGGAATACTTCTCGCCCTTGAGCGAGAACACCTGCGCCGTGCCGGTCTTCCCGGCGCTCGCGTACTTCGCATCCTTGAATGCGGCCGCGCTCGTGCCCTCCTTCGGCACGCCGGCAAGCGCCCGCTGGATGATCGCGAGGTCGGCCGGCCGGACGTTGAGGCGCGACGTCGGCTCGCGCGCGATCTCGCGCACCTCGCCGGTCTTCACGTTCGTGATCGACTTGACGAGGTGCGGCGTGTAGCCGACGCCGTCGTTCGCGATCATCGCGATCGCATGCGCGAGCTGGATCGGCGTGAACGCGTTGTAGCCCTGGCCGATGCCGGCGGAGATCGAGTCGCCGAGATACCACTTGCGATGCTCGTCGCGATAATTCTTGCCGGCGAAGCGCTGGCGCTTCCATTCGCGCGACGGCAGGACGCCGGTCAGTTCGCCCTCGATGTCGATGCCGGTCTTCTGGCCGAACCCGAGCTTCGACAGGAAGCGCGCGGTGTCGTCGATGTCGGTGTCGTTCGCGAGCATGTAGTAGTACGTGTCGCACGACTGGACGATCGACTTGTACATGTCGACGGTGCCGTGGCCGCCCGGCTTGTCATCGCGGAACCTGTGCGCCTGGCCCGGGATCTGGAAAAAGCCCGGATCGTAGATCGTCTGGTTCGGCGTGCGCTTGCCCGACGTCAGCGCCGCCAGCGCGAGATACGGCTTGATCGTCGAGCCGGGCGGATAGGCGCCGCGCAGCGGCCGGTTCAAGAGCGGCTTGTCGGGCGAGTCATTGAGCTCCTGCCAGTTCGCCGGATCGATGCCGTCGACGAAAAGGTTCGGGTCGAAGCCGGGCTTCGACACGAACGCGAGCACGTCGCCCGACGTCGGATCGATCGCGACGAGCGCTCCGCGGCGATCGCCGAACGCCGTCTCCGCCACCTGCTGCAGGCGGATGTCGAGCGACAGCTGCAGGTTGTTGCCGGCGATCGGCGGCTTGCGCTTCAGTGTGCGCACCGCGCGTCCGCCCGCGTCGACCTCGACGTCCTCGACGCCGGTCGTGCCGTGCAATTCGCGCTCGTATGAAAGCTCGACGCCGACCTTGCCGATGTAGTCGGAACCCTTGTAGTTCGCCGTGTCGTCCCACGACGCGATCCGCTCGTTGTCCTTGTCGTTGATGCGGCCGATGTAGCCGATCACGTGCGAGGCGACCTCGCCGAACGGATACTGGCGGAAGAGGCGCGCCTTGATGTCGACGCCGGGAAAGCGATAGCGGTTGACGGCGAAGCGGGCGACCTCCTCGTCGGTCAGCTTCGTGCGGATCGGCAGGCTCTCGAAGTTCTTCGATTCCTCGAGCAGCTTCTTGAACCGCTTGCGGTCGCGCGGCTCGACGTTGACGATCTCCGACAGCTTGTCGATCGTCGCATCGAGATTCGCGACGCGCGACGGCGTGATCTCGAGCGTGTACGCCGAGTAGCTTTGCGCGAGCACGATGCCGTTGCGGTCGGTGATGACGCCGCGATTCGGCACGATCGGGACGATCGCGATCCGGTTCGTCTCGGCGAGCGTCTCGAAATGCGCATGCTGGACGACCTGCAGATAGAAGAAGCGTGCGAAGAGCCCGCAGAACGCGATGAAGACCAGTGCGGCGACGAGCGACAGCCGCCGGCGGAAGTGATGAAGATCGCGCTCGGGATTGCGCAGTTCCGCGGTGCCGAAGCTGCTGCTGTCGCGCCGCCGCGTGAAAAGCAAACGCCCCGGCATGCTCAGTCTCTGCCTTCAGCGTGATCGCGACGGCCGCTGCGGCGTCTGCAAAAGCACCGAGACGAGCGGCCACAGCAGCGCACCGACGAGCGGCGGCGCGACGTACGTCAACGAAGGCAGCGGCGCGCCCCCGACGAAGCGCACGAGGAGCACGAGAAGCGCGCAAAGGACGAGCAGCGCGGCGACCTGCACCGCCTGCTGCCACAACGGAAAGCGCAGCACGCGGCGACGGAAGAATTCGGCACCGTAAGCGAGCATCGCGTACGCGAGCGCGTGCTGGCCGAAGAGCGTCGCGTCGCCAACGTCCATCACGAGGCCCACGATCCATGCGGTGCCGACGCCCACGAAGCGCGGCTGCTGAATGCACCAGTACAGCAGCACGAGCGCGAGAAAATCGGGCCGGTAGGTGAGGATCGGCTGGCCGAACGGCACGAGGTTCAGGAGCAGCCCGCAGCCGAGCGACAGCAGCACGAACCACGGCTTCGCCGGCCTGAGGATTTCCTCGGGCGCGGCCGGCGTGAACGAGCCCATGTGCGGAAGAACGCGCATCTACGGAATGACGTGCCGCGCCCGGCTGCGCGGGCTCTTCTTCGCCGTATCGCTGTCGCTCGCTTCCTCGGGTCGCGGCGGCATCGCCGACGACTGCGACAGCACGAGCAGGAATTCGCTGTGGTCGATGCCGGCGAGCGGCTTGCAGACGATGCGCGCGAACATCTGGCCCGTATCGCGGACGACGTCGACGATCTCGGCGACGGCGAGGCCCGGCGGATAGGTGCGATCGAGTCCCGACGTCACGAGCCGATCGCCGACGCGCAGGTCGGCCGTCGGCGACGTGAAGCGCAATTCGGGCGCGCGACCCGTCCCGCTGCCGAACAGCACGCTGCGCGCACCGTTGCGCTCGACCTGCACCGGCACCGCCTGGTCGCGATCGGTGATCATCGTCACCTCGGACATGTACGGGAACACGCGCGTCACCTGCCCGACGACGCCGTTCGCGTCGATCACGCCCGCGCCCGCGACCACGCCGGCGCTCGAGCCCTTGTCGACGAAGACCTTCTGGGTAAACGGATCGCGGCTCGTATACAGCACCTGCACGGCGATCGCCGTGGCGGCATATTGCGCGCGGACGTCGAGCAACGCGCGAAGCCGCGCGTTCTCTTCCTGCACGCGCGCGTAACCCTGCGTTGCCGGCGCTCGCGCCACCAGTTCCTGCCGGAGCATCGCATTTTCGTCTGCCAGGTGGCGCTTCGAGCCGAAGTAATCGGCCACATACGCAAAAGCCGCGCCGGGCCATGCGAGCGCGCGCTCGACCGGATAGAGGACGATCGCGACCGCCTGGCGCACGTTTTCGAGATAGCGATAACGCGTATCGGCGAACAGCAGCGCAAGCGACAGGATGCCGAAGAACGCGAGCCGCGCGAGCGGACTCGGGCCCCGATTGAAGAACGCCGGAGTGTCGACGGGAATGGGGCGCATGGGGTCAGAGACGACTTTGCCTCGACGTCATTGTCCCATCCCGAGCGATACCGAAAGTCGTCTCTGACCCTACGTTCCCGATATCATGCGCTCGCCCGCGGTCAGGGACCACGTTGGATCCGATCCGCGGCGCAAGGCGGCCGAAGAAAGTCGAAATCCGACGCCGCTTTCCTCGGGCATCAACTTCGCTCCGTCGACGCTTTGCGCCAGACCTTCCGACGCACGGCGTCACACGGACCGACGATCGTCACTCCGACCGTCAGTCGCTCGTGAAGATCGTCGACAGCTTCTCCATGTTCTCGAGCGCCTTGCCACAGCCGCGCACCAAGCAGGTCAATGGGTCTTCGGCCACGACGACCGGCAGCCCGGTTTCTTCCATCAGCAGCCGGTCGACGTCGCGCAACAGCGCGCCGCCACCGGTCAGCACCATCCCACGCTCGGCAATATCCGCGCCGAGTTCGGGCGGCGTGCGCTCGAGCGCGCTCTTGACCGACGACACGATGCTGTTCAGCGGATCGGTGAGTGCCTCGAGAATCTCGTTCGACGAGACGGTGAAGCTGCGCGGGATGCCCTCGGCGAGATTGCGTCCCTTCACTTCCATTTCCTTGACTTCGGAGCCGGGGAACGCCGATCCGATCGTCTTCTTGATGATCTCCGCCGTCGTCTCGCCGATCAGCATTCCGTAGTTGCGGCGAATGTAGTTGACGACCGCCTCGTCGAACTTGTCGCCACCGACGCGCACCGATCCCGCGTACACCATCCCGCCGAGCGAGATCACGCCGACCTCGGTCGTGCCGCCCCCGATGTCGACGACCATCGACCCGGTCGCATCGCCGACCGGAAGATCGGCACCGATCGCCGCCGCCATCGGCTCCTCGATCAGGAACACCTTCGACGCGCCGGCGCCAAGCGCCGATTCGCGGATCGCGCGGCGCTCGACCTGCGTCGAGCCGCAGGG
>DATNGN010000036.1:0-3380 GCA_035605875.1 Casimicrobiaceae bacterium | reverse complement strand
CGAATCAGCGGTGCGGCTCGTCGCTGATTCGCGCTGAAACCACCGGGGAAGACGATGGCAGCGGCACTGCAGGCCGTGCGCGGCATGAACGACGTGCTTCCGGACGAGGCGGCGCTGTGGCAGCGCTTCGAGGACACGTCGCGCAATGTTTTCGAGCGCTACGGCTATCGCAACCTGCGCGTGCCCGTCGTCGAGCCGACACCGCTATTCGTGCGCGGCATCGGCGCGCACACCGACGTCGTCGAGCACGAGATGTACACGTTCGAGGACAAGCTGAACGGCGAGAGCCTGACGCTGCGCCCGGAAGCGACGGCCGGCATTGTGCGCGCGGCGATCGAGCACAGCATCCTCCACGAGCGGCCGCTGCGCGCATGGACCAGCGGTCCGATGTTCCGGCACGAGCGCCCGCAGAAGGGTCGCTACCGGCAGTTCCATCAACTCGACGTCGAGGCGCTCGGCTTCCCGGGCCCGGATGTCGACGCCGAGCAGATCGTCATGCTGGCGCGGCTCTGGCGCGCGCTCCACCTCGACGGTATCGCGCTCGCGATCAATTCGATCGGCGATGCCGACGAGCGCCGCGCGCATCGCGAGGCACTGATCGAGCACTTCGAGCGGCATGCCGACGCGCTCGATGCCGACGCGAAGCGCAGGCTGCACGCGAACCCGCTGCGCCTTCTCGACAGCAAGCATCCGGCGCTGCAGGACGTGATCATCGCGGCGCCGCGCCTCGTCGATCGCCTGGGCGACGCATCGCGCGCACATTTCGACGGCCTGCGGTTGCTGCTCGACGAAGCGCGCATCCCGTACACGGTCAATCCTCGGCTCGTGCGCGGACTCGACTACTACAATCGCACCGTTTTCGAGTGGACCACCGATGCGCTCGGCGCGCAGGGCACGGTGGCAGGCGGTGGGCGCTACGACGGATTGTTCGCGGAATTGGGCGGCAAGCCGACGCCGGCATGCGGTTTCGCGATCGGCGTCGAGCGCATGATCCTGCTGCTCACGGCGCAGCGAAGCATCAAGCCTTCCGCTCCCGACGCCTATATCGTGCACGCGGGCGAGCGCGCGGCGGCCGTCGCGCGCCATGTCGCGGAAACGCTGCGCGATCATGGCGCAGCGGTCGTGCAGAACGCCGGCGGCGGCAGCTTCAAGTCGCAGATGAAGCGTGCCGACGCGAGCGGCGCACGCCTCGCCGTGATCATCGGCGACGACGAGGCGGCAGCCGGCACGGTGACGATCAAGCATTTGCGCGAGGGCGGCGACCAGGTTGCCGTGCCGGTGCGCGACATCGCGGCGCGCTTCGCCGCGCTCAATACATCGAAGGACGAATATGGCGTTGTATGACCTCGAAGAACAGGACCAGATCGACGATCTGAAGGCCTGGTGGACGCGATACGGCGGTACGGTCACCGTGGCACTCGTGCTCGGCTGCCTCGTGATCGCCGGCGTTCAGGGCTGGCGCTGGTACGCCGGGAAGCGCGCGGAAAACGCATCGGTGCTCTATGGCGCAGTCAGCGAAGCGGCACGCACCAGGGACACGGCGAAAGCGAAGGACGCGATCGCACAGATCACCGATCGCTACGCGTCAACCGCCTATGCGCCGCGCGCCGCGCTGCTGTACGCGAAGATGCTCTACGATGCCGGCGATCGCAACGGCGCCAAGGCGCAGTACGCGTGGGTCGTCGAGCATGCGCCGGAGGAGGAAGTGAAGGCGATCGGGCGTTATCGGCTCGCGCAGGTGCAGATCGACGACAAGCAGTACGACGCAGCGCTGGCAACGCTCGATGCGAAGCATCCGCCATCGTTCGACGGGATGTTCGCCGACCTGCGCGGCGACGCGCTCGCTGCCGCCGGACGCGCGGCCGATGCGCGAAGCGCGTACGAAAACGCGCTCGCGAAGCTCGATGCGAAATCGCCTTATCGCAATTTCGTGCAGGTGAAGCACGACGCACTCGGCGAACCGACGCGGCCGGCCGTCTCGTCCGCGGGATCGGGCAAGCCGGCAGGCGGCGCCGCGCCGGGTACGGCACCCGCGGCGGTGGCGAGTGAAGCAACGCCGGCGGCGCCGGCAGATCATGGAGCGGCGAAATGACGCGAACGCTGCGCAGCGTCGCATGCGCGCTACTCGCCGCAGCGACTGGCGCGGGATGCGCGAGCCTGTCGCAATCGCCGCTCACGTCATGGATGACGTCGGTACCCGTGCCCTCGTTCGCGTGGCTCACCGGCGGAAGCCACAAGCCGGGACCGTTGCCCGAGCTCGTTGCAACCGTCAACCCCCGCATCGACTGGCAACAGAGCGTGGGCAAGGCGGGACCCGGATTCGCGCCGGCGATCACGCCGTCCGCGATCTACGCCGCAGCGACCGACGGCACGCTCGTGCGCGTCGATCCGGCAACGGGACGCGTGGAGTGGAAAGTCGCGGCGGGTCACGTGTTGTCGGCAGGGCCGGGCGCGGGCGCATCGCTCGTCGTCGTCGGCACCGACAAGGGCGACGTGCTCGCGTTCGATGCGCAAGGGAAGCCGCGCTGGTCCGCGCGGGTATCGAGCGAAGTCATTGCACCGCCGCGCGTCACGGAAAGCATCGTCATCGTTTTCTCCGGCGACGGCCGCATCTACGGCCTGTCCACGAACGACGGCAAGACGGTCTGGGTCGATCCGCACGCGAATCCGCCGCTGACCGTGCGCAACGCCGCCGGCGGCGTCGTATCGCGCGGCGGGTTGTTCGTCGGCACCGCCGGCGGCCGGTTGCTCGCGATCGATGCGCAGACCGGCGCGATCGCCTGGGACGGCACCGTGGCGACGCCGAAGGGCGCGACGGAGCTCGAGCGGATCGCCGATGTGACGAGCCTGCCGTACGTCGACGACAAGGAAGCCTGCGCGGCCGCCTATCAGGGCCGCGTCGCCTGCTTCGACGTCGTGCGCGGCTCGGTCATCTGGACGCGTGACATCTCGAGCCTCGCCGGAGTGACCGCCGATGCGAATCGCCTCTATGCGGTCGACGACAAGGGCGTCGTGCAGGCTTTCGATCGCAGCAACGGCGCGTCGATCTGGAAGCAGGACGTGTTGTCGAAGCGGCGCATCGGCGGCCCGCAACTGATCGGCGACGAATTGGGCGTCGTCGACGTCGAAGGCTATCTGCATCTGCTTGCGCGCGCGGACGGCAAGTATGTGGGCCGAATCGCGACGGACGGCAGCTTCGCCACGACGCAGCCGGCGCCGCTCGCCGGCGGCATGCTGTGGCAATCGGAGAAGGGCACGCTGTTTGCCGTGTCCGCGCGCTGATTGCTCCCCACGATCGCGCTCGTCGGTCGTCCGAACGTCGGCAAGTCGACGCTCTTCAATCGGCTCACGAAAACGCGCAACGCGCTCGTCCATGATTT
>DATNGN010000035.1:0-13924 GCA_035605875.1 Casimicrobiaceae bacterium | reverse complement strand
TTGCCGTGTCGAATCTGGACGATCGCATCGTGCAGATGCAACTGCAGGAGGGCGTCGTCGACGTGAGCCTGCGCAGCCTGCCGCCCGACAACATCGTCGAAATCGATACGCCGAACCTTGCGTTCTCGCTGACGCGTCCCGTACGCTATCGTGTCGAGGTCGATCCGCAGGACGGCTCGACGCTGGTCGTCGCGCGCGATGGCAATGGGGAGGTGTACGGCGAAGGCGGCTCGTACGTGGTCAACACGGGCCAGGCGTATCGCTTCTACGGCACCGACGTCTCCGACAGCGAGTACGTGCCGCTGCCGCCACAGGACGCGTTCGATCGCTTCGCCGTCGACCGCGAGCGCCGCTACACGCAATCGGTCGCGCTTCGCTACGTGTCGCCCGAGGTGATCGGCTACGAGGATCTCGACCGCAACGGCAACTGGAGCGTCGAGCCGACCTACGGCAACGTCTGGTTCCCGCGCGCCGTGTCGGTCGACTGGGCGCCGTATCGCGAAGGCCATTGGGCGTGGATCGACCCGTGGGGCTGGACGTGGGTCGACAACGAGCCGTGGGGCTTCGCGCCGTTCCACTACGGACGCTGGGCGCATTTTTCGCGCGGCTGGGGCTGGGTGCCCGGGCCGCGCCACGTGCGCGCCGTGTATGCACCGGCGCTCGTCGCGTTCATCGGCGGGGCGGGGTTCGGCGTCGCCGTATCGTCGGGCCCTGCGATCGGCTGGTTCCCGCTCGCGCCGCGCGAAGTCTACGTGCCGCCTTATCGCGTGAGCCGCAATTATTTCCGCCAGGTGAACGTCACGAACACGGTCGTCAACGTGACGAACATCACGAACATCTACAACAACCCGACGCGCGTGACCGAGGTTCGCTATGCGAATCGCACGGTGCCGAACGCGGTGACGGCCGTTCCGCCGGCGGCGTTCGCGCAGGCGCAGAACGTCGGCCGTGCGGCGATCCCGGTTCCGGCGGCGGCCGTGCAGCGCGCGGAAGTCCGTCCGGTGGCCGCCGTGGCGCCGGCGCGGCCGGCGTTCCTGGGGGCGTCGCCGCCAGCGCAGGTCCGTCCGCCCGCGGCGACGATGCAGCGGCAGGTCGTGGCGAAAGCGCCGCCACCGCCGCCCCCGGTGCCTGATGCGCAGAAGATCCAGGCGCTCGAAAAGAACCCCGGCCGGCCGCTGACGCGCGCCGACGTGCAGACGCTGCGGCGGGCAGCCTCGCCGACAGCGGCGACGGCCGCGCTTGCACCGGCACCGGCGAAGGTCGTCACGCAGGCGAAACCGGCCCCGAATGCCGCCCCGCCGGCGCGCGAGGCGGGCACCCGCCGGCCGGCACAAGCCCCGGGCGGGTCCGAGCGCCGTGCGGGCCCCGGTGCACCGCCCCAGGCGGCCCCGACGGCTCCCGCCGCTACGCAGCCGCCGGCAGGCGCGCCCGCGCTTCGGCCTTCTCCCAACTCGCAACGAAACGCGCCGCAGGGCGCGCCGCAGCGGCCCGCCGGACCACCGACACTGCGCGAGGCACCCGGGCGCGCCCCGGAGGCCCAACCGCAGCCCGCGCAACGGACCCCCGAAGCGCGTCCGGCGCCGCAGCCGCCATTGCGCCCGGCGCCGCAGCCGCAAACCCAGACGCGGCCGGCTCCGCAACCACAACCCGAGTTGCGGCCGGCGCCGCAGCCGCAAACCCAGACGCGGCCGGCCCCGCAACCCCAGTTGCGGCCGGCACCGCAGCCCCAACCCGAAACGGCCCGCCGGCCCGAGCCGCCGCGCGGTCCTCCGGCGGAGGCGCCGCGACCGCAGCCGCAACTGCGTCCGGCGCCGCAGCCGCAAGCCCAGCCGCGTCCCGCGCCGCAACCCCAACCGCAGTTGCGGCCGGCGCCGCAGCCGCAACCCGAAGCGGCGCGCCGGCCCGAGCCGCCGCGTGGTCCACAGCGGGAAACGGCGCGTCCGGCGCCACAACCGCAACTGCGTCCGGCGCCGCAGCCGCAACCACAGCCGCAAGCACGACCGGCGCCGCAGCAACCCGAGGCGCACCGGCCGGCGCCGCAGGAGCCGCAGCGGCGGCCCGAGAAGGACGAGAAGGGGAACGGCTGACGTCGGCCGCTTCGCGCGGACCTGGTCGAACCTGGGCTACGGCGCCAACGGGCGCTGTAGCGCCATTGGCAGTTGATTGCGCTTCAGCGGACCGACATACCCGACACCGGGCCGCCGACCGACATGCCGCCGCCGGTCGCGCGCGGCGGCCGGATCTCCGGCAGCGCGATCCCGCCGCTGTCCCGCGTCGTGCGGCTGCGTGCGCTTCCGAACGGGACCGCCGGTCGCATGCCCGCGACGATGTCCTCGACCGTGGCCGGTCCGCCCTTGCCCCCGGCCTGAAGGCGATCGATCGCCGGACAGCGCGGTGTATCCATGACGATCAGTTGCTGTCCGCGCGCGCGAAGCGCGTCGCGCGCCGCGGCGCCGTCGGCGCTCAGGTCGATCGGCGGGGTCGGATCCTGGTAGATGACCTCGTTGCTGCGATCGACGATCGCGTAGCACTCGAATGCGGCGGCCGGAGCCGCGGCGCTCGCGAGCGCGACGAGGGCGAGGATGCGTGCAGGATGGACGAAGCGCATGGTCTATTCCGGGAAGCCGTGTGTCCGGCGAACCACTGCATCGTAAGCCGGCGGCGCAGCGCCCGGCAATGCATTCGGTCGGGAATCCGCCGGATCGAGCGTCTCGACGGGTGAATTTGCCAACTCGCCGGCCCTCGCCCGGTCATACTCGAGTCGTTTGATTCCGCCGAGGAGGCGCGATGAACCGGATGGCATGGCCCGCGGCGATCGTCCTCGCGGCGCTTGCCGCGGTCGCCCTCGCGGCAGGGCCGCACGCGTCGTATTTCCCAGTCACGAAGGGTGCGCACCCGCACGACGTCGCCGCATCGCCCCGAGCGGCCGGTCCCGTTTACTACACGGCGCAGGCGACGGGGAAACTCGGCATCCTCGATCCCGCGAGCGGCCGCCTCGACGAGATCCCGCTCGGCGAAGGCTCGGCGCCGCACGGCGTGATCGTGGGTCCCGACGGCGGCATCTGGGTCACCGACGGCGGGCAGAACGCGATCGTCCGCGTCGACGCGGCGACGCACGCGGTCACGCGATTCGCATTGCCTGCGTCGGCACCCGACGCGAACCTCAACACGCTCACGTTCGATAAGCGCGGGCGGGTCTGGTTTACCGGCCAGAGCGGCTACTACGGCCGCGTCGATCCTGCGAGCGGGAAGGTCGACGCCTGGCGAGCGCCGCGCGGCGCCGGCCCGTACGGGATGACGACGACGCCATCGGGCGACGTCTATTACGCGTCGCTCGCCGGCAATCACATCGCGCGCATCGACGTCGACAGCGGCAGGGCGACAGTGATCGAACCGCCAACGCGCAATCAGGGTGCGCGCCGCGTCTGGTCCGATTCGAAGGGGAACGTCTGGGTGAGCTACTGGAACACGGGCCAGGTCGCGCGCTACGAGCCGGCGACGGGTTCGTGGCGCGAATGGCCGCTTCCGGGGCATGCCCATGCCTACGCGGTATGGGTCGATCCCGACGACAAGGTGTGGCTCACCGACTGGACGGCCAACGCGATCGTGCGCTTCGATCCAACGACCGGGCAGTTCGCAAGCTTCCCATCCGATCGCGCCTATGCGAACGTGCGCGAGATCCAGGGCCGCGCGGGCGAAACGTGGGGCGCCGAATCGGGCACCGACCGCCTCGTGCGCGTCAGTGCACGATGAATCTGCTCCCCGCGCGGCGAGCGCCGGGGTGAGGCGCAGCTTCGCCGGTCAGTACTGCGGCGGCGCGTTGTCGGGCACGACGCGAAGCCAGCCTTGCGGGCAGGTCTTCACCGTCGGGTAGTAGCCGCTGTTCGGACAATAGAACTGCGTCTGCGGCTGCGCCGGCTGCGCATAGCCGTCGGCCGGATAGTCGTAATACGAGTACGCCGGGTAGTCGTCGTATGTGTACGCCGGATAGTCGTAGTAGTACGGATAGCCGTAGTAGGGCCAGAACAGCGGCGCGCCGATGAACACGCTGCCGCCGAAGCCCCGGCCGTGGAAATGTCCGCCGTGGAAATGGCCGCCATGGAAGTTGCCGCCATGGAATGAATGGCCGCCGCCGTGAAAGGCGCCGCCGCCATGGCCTCCGTGGCCGCCACCGCCGCGATCGGCCTGTGCGCCGGATGCGACGAGGCCAAGGCCCGCCGCCATTGCACACGCGATCAGTGTCTTTTTCATAATGCCCTCCAGGGTACCCGCTTCACGTTGGAAAGCGCCGAACGCAGCGCGGTTCGCCGCGAGCGGGAAGACGATGCCGAAGGAACGCGAGAACCATTCCAGTCGTTGACGCGGTTACGCATCGTTACGAGTGTCGCGGATCGAGCGCGTCGCGCAATCCGTCGCCGACGAGATTGAACGACAGTACGAGCAGGAAGATCGACACGCCCGGCCAGATCGCCATCCATGCCGCATTGTCGATGTAGTTCTTCGCGGTGTTCAGCATGCTGCCCCAGCTCGGTTGCGGCGGCTGCTGTCCGAGTCCGAGGAACGACAGGCTCGCTTCGGCGATGACGGCCGCGGCGATCGCGAGCGTCGCCTGCACGAGCAGCGGCGGCACGATGTTCGGCAACACGTGACGAACAGCGATGCGCCACGGCGAATTCCCGATCGCGCGCGCGGCCAGCACGTAATCCTCCGATTTGGCCGCGAGCGTCGTGCCGCGCGTGAGCCGGATGAACACCGGCGTCGCGGAGATGCCGATCGCGATCATCGCGTTCGCCAGGCTCGGCCCGAGGAATGCGGCGAGCGCGATCGCGAGGATCAGGAACGGACACGCGAGCAGCGCATCGGTGACGCGCGAGATGAGCATGTCGACCTTGCCGCCCGCGTAGCCCGCGAAGAGTCCCGTCGGAACGCCGATGGCGAGCGAGATCAGCACCGACAGCACGCCCGCCTCGAGCGACGCGCGCGCCCCGAAGATCACGCGCGACAGCACGTCGCGCCCGATCTCGTCGGTGCCGAACCAGTGCGCGGCGCTCGGTGCCTTGCGCACCGCGCCGAAATTCGTTGCGATCGGATCGTAGGGCGCGAGGAACGGCGCGAAGATCGCGATCGTCACGAACGCGACGATGACGGCGAGGCCGATTGCTGCCGATGGCCGGCGCAGCAGCCGCCGGAGCGGATGCGGACGCGACGACGTCCGCGTGGCGGACGCGGCGATCGGCGCGGCGTCGACGACGGTTGCCATTGTCAGGTTATGCGCATGCGCGGATTCGCGACCGCGTACAGGATGTCCGCGACGAGATTCAGCAGGATGTACGCAGTGGCGGTGAACAGCACGACGCCCTGGACGACGGCATAGTCGCGATTGAAGACGGCATCGACGATCAGCTTGCCGAATCCCGGAATCGTGAATACCTGCTCGGTCAGCACCGCGCCGGACAGCAGGGTCCCGAACTCCAGCGCGCCGAGGGTGATGATCGGAATCAGCGCGTTGCGCAGCGCGTGCTTCAGGATCACGTCACGCTCGCGCACGCCTTTCGCGCGCGCCGTGCGCACGTAATCGGACGACAGGACCTGCAGCATCGCGCTTCGGGTGTGGCGCATCAGAACCGCCGCGATCGCATTGCCGAGCACGAACGCCGGCATGATCATCGCGGCGAGGTTCGCGCGCAGATCTTCGAACGGGCTCACGTAGCCCGACGCGGGCAGCAGGCCGAGGGTCACCGAAAAGAGCAGGATTAGCATGATGCCGAGCCAGAAGTTCGGCGTCGACAGGCCCCACAGCGCGACGACGTTCGCGCCGTAGTCCCACGCGGTGCCGCGGCGTACCGCCGAAACCACACCCGCCGGAATGCCGATCACGAGCGCGATGACGATCGCGATGCACGCGAGCTCCAGCGTGACGGGCAGCTTCTCGGCGATCAGCGTGCGCACCGGTTGCTGCATCCGCAGCGACTCGCCGAGGTCGCCGTGCAGCACGCCGCGCAGCCAGTAGAAGTAGCGAACCGGGAACGGCTTGTCGAGATGCAGCGTCTCGCGCAGATGCGCGATCACGTTCGGGTCGCGCTCCTCGCCTGCGAGCACCATCGCCGGGTCGCCGGGCAGAAGCTGTTGCAGACCGAAGATCAAAATCGACGCGAAGAGCAGCGTCGGCAGGATCGTCGCGACGCGGCGGACGAGATAGGCGGTCATCGGACGACCGGTGGCCCCTCACCCCAACCCTCTCCCCGTGTACGGGGAGAGGGAGCCGCGGCAGCGGCGGTGAGGGGCAGCGCGCTATTTGAACCTGAGACCCGTCACCCGCACGAGGCCGTCGGGAATCGGTCGCAGCCCGTCGAGCTTGTTCGTGTACGCCCACAGCCAGTGCCGGTGATAGAGGTACACGATCGGCCGGTCCTTGAGTGCGATCGCTGCGAGATCGGCATAGAGCTTCTTGCGTTCGGTCACGTCGAGCGTCGTGCGCGCGCGCTTCAGGATGTCGTCGACTTCCGGCTTGCAGTAGCCGGCGTAATTGAGCGGCTGCTTGCAGGCGTCGAAGCTGAAGATGTTGCCGTCGGGATCGGCGCGTCCGCTCCAGGCGAGCACGTAGGCGTCGAACTGGCCCTTGTCGGCGAGATCGAGCGACGTCGCGAACTCGGTCGACTGGATCTTCACGTCGAAGCCCGCTTCGCGCGCCATCGCCTGCACGACCTGCGCGACGCGCTGCGCGTCGGCGGTCGTCGGCGTCATCAGCGTGAACGACGGGTTGGCGACGCCGGCTTCTTTGAGCAGCGCCTTCGCGCGTTCGACGTTGCGCTTCGGGATCGGGACGTTCTTCGCGTAGAACGGGTTCGTCGGCGCGACCCACTGGTTGCCGACGTCGGCTTCGCCGTCCATCGCGACCTGCACGATGCCGTCCCGATCGAGCGCGAGTTCGAACGCTTCCCGTACGCGCGGATCGCGCCCGAGCGGATTCTTCTGCGCGAGGTCGCTCTTTCCTACGTTGATCGTGATGCCCTGATAGCCGATCTCGGTGATCTTCGTGATCTTGAAGCGCGAGTCGCTCTTCACCTGCGGTACGTCGGACGCGGCGAGCCGCTCGATGAAATCGAGCTGGCCCGACCGAAGGTTCGCGAGCCGCACTGTCGAATCGGGGATCGGCAGGTAGACGAGCCGATCGAAGTGCACGGCGGCCTTGTTCCAGTAATTGGGGAAACGCTCGAGAACGATGCGGTCCTGCGGAACGCGCTCGACGAACTTGAACGGGCCCGCGCATACCGGATGCGCGCCGAACTTGTCGCCTTCGGCCTGCGCCGCCTTCGGCGAAACGATCATGCCGGCGCGGTCGGCGAGTTGCGCGAGCAGCGGCGAGAACGGCGCCGACAGGTTGAGCCGCACCGTCAGGGGATCGACGACGTCGACGCTCGCAAGGGGCGCAAGCTCGCCGCGCCGGTTCGAGCCGGGCATCGTCTTGTGCCGCTCCAGGCTGTACTTGACTGCGGCCGCATCGAGCTTCTCGCCGTCGTGGAACGTAATGTCCGGCTTGAGCTTGATCGTCAGCGCCTTGCTGTCGGCCGACCATTGATAGCTCGCGGCGAGTTGCGGGACGATGTCGAGCTTCTCGTCGATGTCGAAGAGCTTGTCGCAGAGCGCCGAGAAGACGATGCGGCCGACGAACGTGCGCGCGAGCGTCGGGTCGAGGACGTCGGGATCCTCGGCGAGTCCGATGCGCAACGTCTGCGCCGGCACGGCCTGCGCGAATGCGACTGCGCAACCCAGAACGAGTAAGCAGCGCCGCAACGGCTTGTCCATCCATCCTCCTCGCAATGTCGAAGCGACAGGGCGGCGCTGGCTGCCGCACGCCGGAAAATCAGCATAGCATGCGAAACCGGCGCGAGATGAGCGGCCACCGGGCCGGGAACTCGCGGCACGGCCGGCGGGTCGGTTGGCTACCGTGCCGCACCCGGCCGCAACACGAGGTTCGTCGATGATTCGATTCGCAGCGAAGTGCCTGATGGCGATCCTGCTTTGCGCCGGCGCAACCGCGCGCGGCGCGACGCTCGAGGCGATCGAGTACTACAACGCCGCGCTCGATCACTATTTCGTCACGGCGTTCGCCGACGAAATCGCGAAGCTCGATGCCGGCGTGTTGACCGGATGGCAACGCACGGGCCAGCATTTCACCGTCTTCGACCCGGCGACGCCAATGGCGGGTGCCTCGCCGGTGTGCCGCTTCTACGGCGTGCCCGCCGCCGGCCTCGATTCGCACTTCTACTCGGCATCGCCGGCCGAGTGTGCGGCGGTGCTGCAGCGCTTTCCCGGCGCGTGGATCGAGGAGACCGACAACGCATTCGGCATCTACCTGCCCGACACGGTCACCGGGCACTGCCCCTCCGGCAGCGTGCCGGTGTATCGCGCGTGGAACGGCCGCGCCGACTCGAACCATCGTTTCACGACCGACCCGGCGACGCTGCAGGCGATGCTCGCGAAGGGCTACATCGCCGAAGGCTACGGGCCGGCGCCGATGCCGGTCGCGATGTGCTCGCCGTCCGGTTCGTCGCAACCGGCGCTGGTGCCGTCCTGCGTCGCATCGGCGTCGAACGCGGCCCCCGACACCGGCACCGCGATCACGCTGACCGCGTCGTGCACGAATGCGCCCGCCGCGTACACCTGGACGAATTGCCTGAGCGCAACCGCGCAGTGCACCGCGACATCGGCGTCGATCGGACAGGTCACCTACACGGTCGTCGCGCGCAACGCGGCGGGTCCAAGCACGCCCGCCAGCGTCAATGTCTCGTGGCAATCCCCGTCGTCCTCGGCGCCGCAGTGCACGATCGCGCGGACGTCGCAGACCAATCCGCCGACGGTCAACACGTTCGTCGCACTCGAGGTCAACTGCAACGCCGCAATCGGCAGCTACAGCTGGAACGGCTGCTCAAGCACGACGCGCACCTGCGTCGTCCGCGAAACGACCGCCGGCCCGCACACGTATTCGGTGATTGCGCGAAGCGCCGAGGGCAGCAGCGCGCCGGTGAAGCTCACGCTCGGCTGGGCGGCGAGCGCGCCGACGCCACCGGGCCTGTGCGCTGCGTTCCCGAGCTATCTTTACAGCGACATCGGCGCGCAGACCGTGCGCATCGAAAGCGTGCTGATGCCGGCGCCGCCCGCATTCGCTTGGAACGGCGCGTGGACGGTGAGCTTCATGGTGCCGCCGACGATGTCGGCGGCGAGCGTCGGCAGCATGTCGTCCGCCGAATTCTCGGGGCCGTCGACACAGCGCGAAGTGACGATCTCGGCTACGCCGTGCGACTTCCGGCCGACGGACCCCAGCGGAACGAACGGCCCGTTCGCGCGCCAGTCGGGATTCTCGAACACGATCCAGTTCGTGACGGCGCCGCGCCCCGGCTTTCCGTTGCTCTCGGCAGGCGGCGTCTACTACTACAGCGTGCGCAACTTCCAGCCGTCCAACGGCACGATCACGTGCCCGTCGTCACCCGGCCGCTGCGACGCGCTCGTCGAATCGGTGCTGCCGACGCGCTGACGCGGGCGAACGGCGCCCCGTCACTCCTTGCGCCAGACGGTCGCAAGCCACGGCTGCTGCTCGCGCGGCAAGCCGGTCGGCCGATAGTAGTGGTCGAGCAGCGTGAAGCCGGCAGCCGTCACGTAGCGCGACCACGTCGCGAAGTCGTGATACGCGCCGTAGCGACCGCGGTTCCAGCCTTCCTCGTTGTTGCCGTGAGGCGTCGACGCGAAGAAGACGCCGCGCGGCGCGAGCGTGCGATGAAGCTCGCGCAGCACGCGCGGCAGTTCGCCGCTCGGCACGTGCTGCATCGTCGCGTTCGCGAAGACGCCGTCGAAGTGCGCAGCCGGCAGCGCGAGTTTCAGGAAGTCCTGCTGCCAGACCTCGCAGCCGCTCGCCTCGCGTGCCATCGCGACGAAATTGGGCGCGCCGTCGAGGCCGATCGCAACGTGGCCAAGCGAGGTGAACGCGCATAGGTCGCGGCCGGGACCGCAGCCGAAGTCGAGGATCGTGAACGGCGGCGCGCGCTCGATCCGCGACAGGAGCGCGTCGATGTTCTGCGAAACGTCGTGGTCGCGCGTGCCTGCGAGGAACGCCTGCGCCTGGCTGTCGTAATGCGCGAGCGTGCCGCGCGATATCGCGTCGTGGTCTGGCTGCGCCACCGCTCTAGTCTCGTTCGCCGGCAGGCACGCGCGGCGCATCGCGCAGCCGATCGCGTCTGCGGCGCCTTGGCGTCGGCGCGCCCGCCTGCTCGACGGCGCGGGCGAGCACGCGGATCGCATGGAGGGCCTCGCGCCGGCCGCTCGCGCGCGTGCCGTCGGCGATCTGATGGCGGCAACTGGTGCCGTCGGCAACGAGCAGCGTATCGTCGCCCGCGCTGCGCACCGCCGGAAGCAGCGACAGCTCGCCCATGCGCATCGAAATGTCGTAATGGTTCGCCGCATAGCCGAACGCGCCGGCCATGCCACAGCAGCTCGATTCGATCGGCTCGACTTCAAGCTGCGGAATCCAGCGCAACGCGTCGATCGTCGCGCCCGCGGCACCGAACGCCTTCTGATGGCAGTGCCCATGCACGAGCACGCGCCTCTGCGGTAGCGGCGCGAGCGGAAGGTCGAAATTGCCCGCCTCGTGTTCGTGCACGAGATACTCCTCGATCAGCAGCGCGCGTTCGGCGACCCGCGCGGCCGCGTCGCCCAGACCGAGCGCGAGAAACTCGTCACGCAACGTGAAAAGGCACGACGGCTCCAGTCCGACGATCGCCGCACCGGCTGCGACGTAAGGCGCGAGCGTGTCGACCATCCGCCGCGCTTCGGCGCGCGCCTCGTCGACCATCCCATAGACGAGAAACGTGCGTCCGCAGCAAAGCGGCCGCGCATCGTCGCCTTCGCGCGCACTGGGGAGCGCCACTTCGACGCGATAGCCGGCGGCACGCAGCACGCGCAACGCAGCGTGCGCGTTGTCGGGCTCGAACGCGTTCGTGAAGCTGTCGACGAGCAGTACGACGTCGACCGGCGAGATGTCGTGCGACGAGCCGTCGCGATAGCCGCGAAAGAACGTGCTGTAGCGAAAGCGCGGCAACGAGCGCCGCGCCGCGATGCCGGTGGGCGCCTCCAGCAGCCGCGCGATCCCGGGAAAGGCGTCGCGCAGGTTGAGAAGCGGTGCGAGCGACGACGGCGCCCAGCGCGGCAGGTACGCGATCAGCCGATCGCGCAGCGGCAGGCCATGCCGGCGTCGCCACTGGTACTGGAATTCGATCTTCATCCGCGCCATGTCGACGCCGGTCGGACATTCGCGGCGGCAGCCCTTGCAGCTCACGCAAAGCTCGAGCGCGTCGCGCACCGCGTCCGATGCGAATGCGTCGCCGAACTGGCCCGCGAGTGCGAGTCGCAGCGTGTTCGCGCGGCCGCGCGTCAGATGAATCTCGTCGCGCGTCGCGCGAAAGCTCGGGCACATCGTTCCCGCATCGAACTTGCGGCAGTGGCCGTTGTTGTTGCACATCTCGACCGCTTTCGCGTAGCCCTGCGCCGGGTCGCCACCGGCGCCGGGCGCCGTCAGGGCACCGGTAGTCGGATCGTTCTGCACGTTCCACGCCGACCAGTCGAGTCCGGTGTCGAGCGGCATCGTCCGGTAGGTCGGCGCGAAGCGGAAGAGCGTCGCATCGTCCATCCGCGTCGCGTGGACGATCTTGCCGGGGTTCATCAGGCGCGACGGGTCGAACAGATCCTTGATCTGCTCGAACGCCTTCGAAAGCCGGGGCCCGAACTGCCAGCCGACCCATTCGCTGCGGACGAGGCCGTCGCCATGCTCACCGGAGAACGCGCCCTTGTATTCGCGGACGATCGCCGCGGTCTCCTCGGCGATCGCACGCATCTTCCCGGCACCGTCGCGCCGCATGTCGAGGATCGGACGCACGTGCAGCGTGCCGACCGACGCGTGCGCGTACCACGTGCCGCGCGTGCCGTGGCGCGCGAAGACTTCCGTCAGCCGGTCGACGTAATCGGCGAGGTGGTCGAGCGGCACCGCGCAATCCTCGATGAACGACACCGGCTTGCCGTCGCCGCGCAGGCTCATCATGATGTTGAGGCCGGCCTTGCGTACGTCCCACAATGCCTTCTGCGCCCGCGCCTCGGTCATCCTGACGAGCGCGCGCGGCAATCCGATGTCGCCGAGCAGTGCGTCGAGATCGGCGAGCTTGCGCACGACGCCGTCCGCGTCGTCGCCGATGAATTCGATGAGCAGGATTGCCTGCGGCTCGCCGATCAATGCCGCCTCGATGACCGGCCGGTACGCCGGATTGCCGCGCGCCAGGTCGATCATCGTGCGATCGACGAGCTCGACCGCGGAGGGCGACAGCGTCACCAGATGCTGCGTCGCCGCCATCGCGTCGTGCAGCGACGCGAAATTGACGACGCCGAGCGAGCGGTGGCGCGGCAGCGGCGCGCAGGCGAGCGTCAGCGTCCGCGTCCACGCGAGCGTGCCCTCGCTGCCGACGAGGAGGTGCGCGAAGTTGACGTCGCCATTCTGCGTGTACGGCCGCACGCTCTGCGGGTTGAAGATGTCGACGTTGTAGCCGCCGACGCGCCGCAGAACCTTCGGAACGACGCGCTCGATCTCGTCGCGCTCGTGCAGCGCGATCTCGCGCAAGCTGTCCACCAATTCGTCCACGCGCGCGGACGCCTCGCGCATCTCGCTCGCGCGACCAAAACGTGCCTCGGTGCCGTCGGCAAGGCGCGCGTCGATCGCGACGACGTTGTGCACCATGTTGCCGTAGTGAAGCGAGCGCGAGCCGCACGAGTTGTTGCCCGCCATCCCGCCGAGCGTCGCCTGGGCCGACGTGCTGACGTCGACCGGGTACCAGACACCCTTGGGCCGCAGCCACGCGTTCAGCGCATCCAGCACGATGCCGGGCTCGACGGTGACGGTGCAGGCATCGGCATCGAACGCGACGATGCGATCGAGGTGCTTGCTGTGGTCGATCACGAGCGCTTCGCCGACCGTCTGCCCGCACTGCGAGCTGCCGGCGCCGCGTGGCAGCATCGGCATTCCGGCCTCGGCGCAGAGCTGCATCGCCGTGCGCACGTCGTCGTCGTCGTGCGGCACCAGCACGCCGAGCGGCATCACCTGGTAGATCGACGCATCGGTCGCGTACCGCCCGCGGGCGGCGGCGTCGGTCAGGAGCGTCCCCTTGATCGCGCCACGCAGGCGCCAGAACGGCGAGTCGCCGCTTCGCCGATGAAACACGAGCGGTTGTACGTCGGGCGAAGCCATGCGGTCCGTTGTAGGCCGGCGTTCATGCACGAAGCGGTTGTGCATGCACGCGCCGGTATCGTTGTCGTGCGACGATTATAGAAGGAGAAAGGCGCCATTCCCGCTTGTGACGCGGCGCGGTGATTGTGTAGTATCCGTGGCCAAAGCCGCGAAGCGCCTCGTCTTCTGCCGTCGACCGTCAGGTCGCCGGCCGATTCCACGCTCGATCGTCGCCGTCGATCACCGTCGCGACGACGGCGATCGGGTGCGGCGAAAGACGGCGCGCCGACGAAGGCGCCTTTCGTAACGCCATCGCTTTTTCCGGAGGAGGACACGATGAAACGGCACATCCTCGACGCGCTTCGCGTCACCCGCCGTACCGCTCTGGTCATTGCCGCCGGCGCCTGTGCGGCGCTCGCGACACCCGCCGCATTCGCACAGACGGAGATCAAGCTCGGTCATGTCGGCGAGCCGGGATCGCTGTTCCAGAAGAGCGCCGACGAATTCGCGAAGCGCGCGAACGCGAAGCTCGCCGGCAAGGCGAAAGTGATCGTCTACGGGTCGAGCCAGTTGGGCGGCGACAAGGAGATGATCCAGAAGCTCAAGCTCGGCACGCTCGACATGGCGCTGCCGTCGACGGTGATGAGCTCCGAGGTCGACATC
>DATNGN010000034.1:0-16209 GCA_035605875.1 Casimicrobiaceae bacterium | reverse complement strand
GACCTGCGGCGTTGCGTCGACAGCGTCCTCGCGTGCACGAGCGGTCCGTTCACGCTGGTGCTGATCGACGACGCTTCCACCGACCCGCGCATCGCCGACTATTTCGATGCGCTCGCAAGCCGCCGCAATCCGCGGATCGTGCTCCTGCGCAACGCGGAGAACCTCGGCTTCACGGCGACCGCGAACCGCGGAATGCAGCGCTCGCAAAGCGACATCGTGCTGCTCAATTCCGACACGCGCGTCACGCGCGGCTGGCTCGACGCGCTGATGCGCTGTGCCGCGTCGGACGCGCGCATCGCGACGGTGACGCCGTTCTCTAACAACGCCGAGATCTGCTCGTTTCCGCGCTTCTGCGAGAACAACGAATGGCGTGCCGGCGACGATCCCGAGCGCATCGCCAACGCGCTCGCCGATGCCGCGGTGCCGACGTATCCCGACCTGCCGACCGGCGTCGGCTTCTGCCTGTACGTGCGCCGGGCGGCGATCGATGCGATCGGCGTTTTCGACGCGTCGTTCGGCGCCGGGTACGGCGAGGAGAACGATTTCTGCCTGCGTGCCGCGGCCGCCGGCTTTCGCAACGTGCTCGCCGACGACGCGTTCGTCGTGCACACCGGCGGGCGCTCGTTCGAGGGCCGCAAGGACGAGCTCGGCGGCCGCAATCTCGCGCTGCTCGAACGGCTGCACCCGCACTATCCGGCGATGGTGCGCGATTACATCGCCGACGACTTCCTGCGCCCGTTGCGCGAGGCGGCGCGGCTGCGATTCGATCTCGGGACGCCCGCGCGCCGTGTGCTGCACGTCGTCCACGACCGCGGTGGCGGAACCGAAGCGCACGTGCGGACGCTGATCGACGCATCCCCCGACGGCTGGCGACACTACGTGGCCGTTGCCGTCGGTGATCGCTGGCAGATCGAGGCGCGCAGCGACGACGGTACGCGGGGGATCGTCACGGTGACGCGGCGCGACGACGAATCGTGGCACGCATTTCTCGGCGGCATCGTCACGACGTTCGACATCGCGCTCGTGCACGTCCATCATCTGTCGCGCTCGCGCGAGGGCGCACTGGCGGCGCTGCCGTCGCTCGGCGTCCCGTACGGCATCACGATCCACGATCTCTGGCTTGCCTGCCCGACGGTGACGCTGACGCGCGCCGACGACGGCTACTGCGGCGGCGTCACCGACGTCGATGCATGCATGCGATGCCTCGCCGAGTTTCCGGCGCTGCGCGACACCGACATCGGTGCGTGGCGCAGCGACCATGCGACGCTGCTCGCTTCGGCCGCGTTCCTGATCGCGCCGTCGCGCTGGGCCGCGGACATGCTCGCGCGCTATTTCCCGCAAACGCGCGGACGTGTCGACGTCATCGCCCATGCGACACTCGATGATTCGTTCGGGACGTCGACGATGGCGCCGCCGGTGGCGGTCACCGCCGTGCTGATGCCGAACGACGACGTGCCGACCGTCGCCGTCGTCGGTGCGATCGGACGCGACAAGGGTGCGCGGCGCATCGAGCGGCTTGCCGAGCGGGCGCGAGAGCGCGGCTTGCGCATCCGCTTCGTCGTGATCGGCTATCTCGACGTCCAGCATGCACCGTGGCAGAGCGACGATGCGCTGCTGACCGTGCACGGCCCGTACGTCCGGGGTCATCTGCCCACGCTTTTCGCGCACTATCGCGCGCAACTCGTGCTCTTTCCGTCCGAAGGACCGGAGAGCTTCAGCTACACGCTGTCCGAAGCGTGGTGCGCGGCAATGCCGGCGCTCGTGCCGCCGATCGGGGCCCTCGCCGAGCGCGTCGCGCAAACGCAGGCGGGGTGGGTGATGACCGACGACGAATGGCGCGACGACGAGCGGATGCTCGATCGGTTGTCGTCGCTCGTCTCGCCGGACAACGCCGACGCACGCCTCGCGGCTTCGCGGCGCGCCGCGGCAGCAACGCATCCCGCGCCGCGCGCCATGTCGGAGGCGACGCTCGCGCGTTATGCTGCGGCGCTTGCAGCGCCGTCCGCTTCGCGCGCCGAGCCGCGCTTCTCGAACGAGCGCGTTCGCGACGCGTTGGGCTATCGAGCGTGGCTCCCGCCGCTCGAGACCGCGCAACGCGGCGAAGTACGCGTCGACGCACCCGATGGCGTCTGGCAACGCGTTGCTAGGCGTGCACTCGCGATGCGGCGCACGCCGATGGGTCGATTGCTCTACCGCGCGATGCCCGAGCCCCTGATCGACGCGCTCAAGTCGCGGCTCAACGGATAGCGCGAGCGGTGACGTTCGACCGGTATGCGCAGTGGCTTTCGCGCGGGCGCTCGCATCAAGCGGCCGGGCGCACGATCGATGCGCTGCTGTGCTATCGCCGAGCGCTGCGCGAGGCGCCGCAGGGCATCGACGCGCAATTCCATGCCGGCGAAATCGCCTGGCACATGGGCAATCACGCCGAGGCGGTGGCCGCGTGGAAAAGCGCGAGCGCGCGTTCCCCGTCGCATCTTGCGAGCTGGCACGCGCTGGCCGATGCGCTCGCCGCGCAGGGGGAACTCGACGCGAGCCGGGACGCGGTGAGCCGCGTTCTGGCGTTGCGACCGAACCGGCGCGCGAAGAAGCTGCAGTCGCTGCTCGATGCGGCGAAAGGCGATCGCCTCGACGCGTCGATCGCCGACATCGTGTTCTCGGAGTCGTGGCCGTTGCCTCTGCTGGCGGCGATCGTGTCCCGTGCATCGTGGACGAGTGGCGATGATGCGCAGGCGCTGCAGGCGTTGCTCGATGCATCCTATCGCGCGGCGATCACGCGCGAGAGCGCCGACGCGTTGCGCACGATCGCGCTCGCGCTGGCGAGGACCGACGCCGCCGGTGCGCAACGCTTCGCCGATCGTTACGCCGACGCCTGCCGCTCGCTCCACCGCTCGCCGATGCCTCTCTTGTGGCCGACGCGAACGGCGGGCGATGCATTGCGCGTCGGCGTCCTGATCGATCGCGATGGCGATGACGAAGCCGCGAAGTTCCGCGCGCGCATCGCCCGCGACGGGCTCGACTCGCGCATCGAATGGGCGCTTCTCGCACGCGACGAGGCGTTGCTGCCGTTCTTCGCCGACGACGCGTTGCTGGCACACCCCGACGCGGCTTGCCGCGCCGTTGCGGCGCTCGATCTCGACGTGCTGATCGATCTCGCCGGCGTGCGTTTGGCGTCGGGGCCGATTTTCGCGCTGCATCCGGCGCGTGAAATCTGGTGCGTTGGTGACGTGCCGGCGATCTTCGCGCGCACGCTCGCCGATTGCATGTTCGAATGGTCCGGCGATTGGACGAGCGCGCTTGGCCAGCGCCATGCGGCGCTCGCGGCGATTCGCACCTGCTCGATGAGCGCCACGGAGCTTGCATCGACGTGGCAGCGCGCGGTGCGCGCGCACCAGGCCGGCGATGCCGGCGTCGCGCGCGCGGACTACGAACGCGTGCTCGACGAACAGCCGGCGCACGCCCCCGCGCTCTACCTGACCGGTGCGCTGGCGCGAAGCGAAGGCGACAGCGCAACCGCCCGCGAGCGCTTTCGCGCGGCGATCGTCGAGGCGCCCGCCTACGTCGACGCGCGGGTTGCGCTCGTCACGTCGCTGGTCGACGCCGGCTGTGGCGACGACGCGGTGGCGATCGCGCGTGACGGTCTCGACCTCGACGGCGCGGCGACCGCGCTCTGGCGTGCGCTCGGCCAGGCGGAGCTTGCGCGCGGCGACGCACCCGCCGCGGTGAAGGCGTTCGAGCAGGCGCTCGCGCGCGACGCCACCGACGCCGAAACGCATTACAACCACGGCGTCGCATGGCAGAGCCTGCCGAATCTCGTCGAAGGCGCGCGCGCGTATCAGCGGGCGCTCGCGCTGTCGCCCGATCTCGTCGCCGCGCACTTCAACCTCGGCGTCATCTTCGACCAGCAGGGCAATGCCGACGCGGCCGTCGCTGCGTTCTCGAACGTCCTGGCACGGGCGCCGTCGCACGTCGCCGCGTACAAGGCGCTTGCCGAGACGCTGCTCGCGGCGGGCAGCGTCGACGCATGGTTCGCCAATTTCGAGCGCTTCGAGCAGCAATGCCCGAATCACCTTTCGCTCGCGGTGCACGCGCTGGAAGTCTGTGCTTACCGCGCCGATTTCGCGAAGCTCGGTCACTATCTCGACGGATTGCGGCAGGGCCGGTTCACGGCGGAGCGGGCCGACGAAACGCTCGACGCATTGCAGCAGCTGCTCTATCTGCTGCACTTCTTCGACGTCGAGCCCGACGTGTTCGGCCGCTACGCGCGAACGCACGACGCGCTCGCGCGCAAGCTCTACGGCGAGCCGTGGCCGCGTCGCGCGCCGCGCGCGTCCGGCAGGATTCGCGTCGGCTATCTGTCCGGCGATCTGCGCAACCACGTGATGGGCAAGATGATCCTCGAGGCGCTTCGCCATCACGACCGCGCCCGCTTCGACGTGATCGGCTATGCGACGAGCGATGCGCGCGACGACTGGACGCCGCGCTTCGAGCAGGCCTTCGCGCGCTCGACGACGCTCGGCGGCCTGACCGATGCGGCGGCCGCGCGACGCATCGCCGACGACGACCTCGACGTGCTTGTCGACCTGTCGACGCACACGAAGGGCGCGCGCCCCGGGATCCTGGCGCGCAAGCCGGCGCGCGTACAGATCACCCACGTGGCGAGCGCAGGGACGCTCGCGATGTCGGCGATCGATTTCAAGCTGACCGATCGCTACGCCGACAGCGAGCGCGACGAGGCGATGCAAATCGAGCCGGCGCTCGTGATGGCGGGCTGCGTCTACCCCTATCGGCACATCGAGCCGGCGCCGGCAGCGGCGATGACGCGTGCGGCGCTGCGGATCGCCGCCGACGCGACGGTCATCGGCGCCTTCGTGACGCCGCTCAAGCTTTCGCAACGCTGCCTTGCGCTCTGGCGCGACGTGCTGACGCGCATTCCGAAGGCGCTGCTCGCGTTCTCGCCGCTGCGGCCGGGGCTTCGCGGCGTCTACGAGCGGCTCGCCGCCGCTGCCGGCATTGCACCGCAGCGTCTGGTCTTCGTGCCGCAGGGGCGCGACGACGCCGAGAACCAGGCGCGCTACCGCGTGATCGACTTCGTGCTCGACCCGATGCCGTACGGCGGCGTGAACGGGACGCTCGAAGCGCTCGACATGGGCGTTCCCGTCGTCACGCTCGTCGGGCGGCGCCATGCGGAGCGCACGTCGTTCTCGATCCTCACGAACCTCGGCGTGACGGACACGATCGCGCACACCGGCGGCGACTACGTCGACATCGCGGTGAGACTCGCCACCGATCGCGCGTTCATGCAGGGGGTGCGGACGCAAATCGCTTCCGGCCTTCGCGCATCCGCCCTCACCGACATGGCGGCGCATACGCGCCATCTCGAAGCCGCGTATCTCGCCGCGCTCGCGCACAACGCGCCCGAGTCGATCGCAGCATCAGAGGGATCCCCATGAGCGCGAAGGGCCGTCCCGAGCGCGAATTGCGCCCCCTGGGGGGCAGCGCAGCGGCGAAGCCGCAAGCGTGGGGGGATGTTGTCTCGCGCGCGCGTTCGCGGCTCGCGGCGGGCGACATCGCCGGCGCGCGCGTCGACGCCGATCGCATCTCGCGAACCGGAAGCCCCGCCGAAAAGGCGGCGGCCCACCTCGTGCTGTCCGCCTGTGCGAAGCGCACCGGCAACGCCGTGGCGGCAAAGGAGCACATCGACAGCGCGCTCGCGCTCGATGCGGCGAACGCGCTCGCGCATTACGCATCGGCCGAATTGGCCGAGCAAGGCGGCGATGTGCCGGCGGCGCTGGCAAGCCTCGATCGCGCGGTCGCGCTGGCGCCCGGATTCGTCGCGGCCCACCAGTTGCTCGGCATCCTGCACGGCGAGCGCGGCGATGCAAAAGGCGCGATCGACGCGTTCTCGCGCGTTGTCGCGCTCGATCCGGCGAACGCGCGCGGCCACAACAACCTCGGCAACGCGCTGCGCACCGCCGGCCGCCTCGACGAGGCACGGACGGCGTTCGAGCGGGCGATGACGCTTCGACCCGATTACGACCTCGCGATCGCCAACGTGGCCGTCGCCTGGCGCGACGCGGGCGAGATCGAGCGCGCGGAGGCGCTGCTCAAGGCGGCGCTCGCGCGAAAGACCGGCAAACCGCCGCTTCGCGCGATGGTCGTCGCGCTGGCCGGCTTGCTGCGCGAGCGCGGCGCGCTCGACGAGGCGCTGCCGCTCTACGAGCAGGCGATCGCGATGGCGCCCGACCGGAGCGCCGGCGAGTGGTTCAACGTGGGACGCACGCTCGCCGAGCGCGACGAGGTTTCGCGGGCGGGCGACGCGTATCGGCGTTCGTACGCGCAGGATCGAACCGATCTGCGCGGCGCGATCGCCTCCCGATTGTCGCTGCCGATGATTCCCGCGGATGCCGACGACGTGATGCGTGCGCGCAGGCGCTACGCGGAAGGACTCGCGCAGTTGCACCGCGACGTCGACGATCTCGTCGCCGGGCTCACGCCGTCGCAGGTGATCGACGGCCTGCGCTGGACGAATTTCTTCCTCGCCTATCAGGGCGGCGACGATCGCGGATTGCAGGCGTCGTACGCCTCGTTCGTCGCGCATGCGCTGGAGCGCGGCGCCCCGGCGTGGCTCGCCCCGGTCACACCGCGCTCGCGCAAGCCACGTGAACGGTTGCGCGTCGGGTTCGCGTCGTCGTTCTTCCACGTCGGCACGGCGGGGCGTTACTTTCGCAGCTGGCTGACCGGCCTCGATCGCGAGCGCTTCGAGGTGTTCGTCTATCACCTGTATCCCGGCCTCGACGAGATTGCGCGCGAAATCGGCGCGCGCGCCGATCGCTTCGTCGAATTCGGCGGCAGCCGCGCGCGGCCGTCGGTCGTCGCACCGGTGATCCGCGACGATGGGCTCGACGTGCTGGTCTACCCCGAGCTCGGCATGGACCATACGTCGTTCGCGCTCGCGGCGTTGCGTCTGGCCCCGCGGCAGCTCGCCGGGTGGGGACATCCGGTGACGAGCGGACACGCGACGATCGACGGCTTCGTCAGTTGCGCCGAGATGGAGCCGCCCGACGGCCACGCGCATTACGTCGAGCCGCTTCTGAGGTTGCCCGGCATCGGCACGTCCTACCGGCGGCTGGCCGTGCCGGATAGGCCGTCGCGTGCACGCTTCAACCTTCCCGACGATCGCGTGCTGCTGCTTTGTCCGCAGTCGCTGTTCAAGGTGCATCCGGACAACGACCTGCTGTTTGCACGCGTGCTCGCGGCGAACCCGCGCGCCTCGCTGGTGATGTTCGACGGACGCCACCCGCGCGTCACCGATCTCTTTATGCGGCGGGTCGTCTGCGCGTTCGATGCGCACGGCGTGTCGGCGCGCGAGCGGCTGATCGTGCTGCCGCCGTTTCCGCACGAAGACTACCTGCGCATCAACCTCGTCTGCGATGCGATGGTCGATACGCTGCACTGGTCGGGCGGCAACACGAGCCTCGATGCGCTCGCCTGCGGGCTGCCGGTCGTCACGCTGCCGGGCGCGTACATGCGGGGCCGCCAGAGTGCGGCGATGCTGCGCTTCGTCGGCGCGCCGGAACTCGTCGCCCAGGATCCGGACGACTATCTGCGCATCGCGACGGGTCTCATCGGCGACGCACCGTCGCGTGCGGCCATCGCGGAAAAAATTCGCAACGGTCTCGGCACGCTTTTCGATACGTCCGCGCCGGTGCAGGCGTTCGCGGAGTTGCTATTGGCCGGCTGAATGTCAAGGAATCGTCACGAGAGCGCGGCGTGCGCCGCCGCGACGACGCTTGGCCAATCGCCGATCGACGGTTGCCGAAAGAGGCGCGCCTTCGGATACCACGGCGTGCGTTCGCCGGCGATTCCCCAGCGCCAGTCGGGCGCGTACGGCAAGAGCACGCAGACGGGTTTGCCGAGGGCGCCAGCAAGATGCGCGATGCTCGTGTCGACGGTGACGACGCCGTCGAGCGCGTCGACGAGCGCAGCCGTATGGGTGAAATCGCAATCGGCTGCGAGTGGCACGACGTCGCGCGCGGCGTCGTGCTGTGCAAGCTCGGCGGCGGCGGGACCTTTCTGCAGCGAGTACCAAGCGAAACCAGTCAGCGAGAAGAGGGGCGCGAGCGCCGCGAGCGGCATCGACCGCCGCTTGTCGTTGCGGTGATGCGCGGCCCCCGCCCATGCGATGCCGATTCTGCGCGCTGCAGGGCCCTGCTGCGCGAAGAGCGACGCGATGACGCCGCTCCGTGACGCGTCGCTTCGCAGGTAGCGATCGGATGCTCGCACGTCGTCGAGGCCGAGGCCGAGCCGGTGCGGCAACGAGAGCAGCGGAAGCTCGAAATCGAGCGCCGTCAGCGGACTGTCGCTGCCGATCGTCGCCGCGACGCCGGGCGCCGTCGCGAGCAGCGCGCGAAGTTCGCTTCGCGCCTGCACGACGACGCGTGCGCCGCGTTCGGCGACGTGCGACGCGAAGCGCACGAACTGCAGCGCATCGCCGATGCCCTGCTCGGCGGCGAGAAGCAGCGTTCTGCCGCGCAGATCTTCGCCTTGCCAGCGCGGCAGCGGAGGCCGCGGCACGCGTCCACCGAGCTCCGCGAGCCGCAGCCGCCACTCGTATTCGCTGAAGCCTTCGGCGTAATCGCCCTGCGCGAGCAGCGCGAGCGCGAGATTCCAATGCGCCTGCGCGAACGCAGGCGTGAGCGCGAGCGCGCGACGAAACGCCGCGACCGCATCCGGCAAACGGTTCATCGCCTGGTATACGAGGCCGAGGTTGTTCCACGCGGTCGTGTGATCGGGCTTGCGATCGAGTGCGTGCCGGTACGCGTCCGCGGCGGCATCGTTGCGGTCGAGCGCCGCGAGCACGAGACCGAGGTTGTTGTGGAATTCGGGCTCCTGTGCAACGAGCGACACCGCTCGCTCGAGCAGGGGCAGCGCCTCGGCGTGGCGGCCTCGCTGATGATGGACGACACCGAGGTAATGCAGCGCCAGTGGCTGTTCAGCCTCGTTCGCGAGGGCCGCGCGATAGGCGCGCTCGGCAGCGTCGAGATCGCCGCGCTGATGCGCGGCGAGGCCCTGCTGCGCGAGTGCCGCGGCGGATGGCCTCGCTGCGGACGGGCTCGCTGCCGCGCGTCGGGTCGCCGGCCGCGCGCTGTCGATCGCGCCGTGACACTGCTTGTAGCGCTTGCCGCTGCCGCAGGGGCACGGATCGTTGCGTCCGACGACGGGACCGCTCGCGAGGCCCGCTTCGGCACGCGTGAGGAGCGCCGCTGCTTCGGCGTCGCCGGGCATCGCCGCGAGGCGCCGCTGCGCGAGCGCCGCCGCGGCATCCCATTGCGCGAGCGCCATGCAGTTGCGCAACAGTTGCCCGCACTGGATCGAGCGCGCGATCGCGTCGGAGAACGTCGGCGCGAGCACGGCGAGTTCCGCCGGCGGCACGACGCGACAGAAGTTGTAGAGGCCGTGAAAGCCGAACGGCAGGCCGGCCGGATACGCGGCTTCGAACGCGAAGCGGTCGGCGAGCGCCTCGCTCGCGTAGCGAATGCCGTGTTCGCGCTCGAGCAGCGGGCGAAACGCGCGCCCGATCGTGATGTCCTCGGCCCCGACGAGGTCGATGCGCGGATCCTGCAACGCCGTCAACAGCTTGCGCGAGCGCAGCGAAAATCCGCCGTTGCCGACGCGCATGCCGTCGTCGAACCAGAACCACTTCGCGCCGATGTAATCGCATTCGAGGAACGAGGGCTCGAATGCCGCGGGATTGACGACGTAGCCGTCCCACTGGATCAGAAGCATGTGCGGCGTGTCGACGTGATGCGCGAGCGACTTCAGCACGAAGCGCGAATAGTCGTCGCGCGACGCGAGCGGCGCGATCTTCGCAAGCTCGATGCCGGCCGGCACGTCGACGTTGCCGGGCACGCGATCGGTGAGCAATAGCGTGCGCGCGAAATGCAGGTCCCGCCGCGAGCGGTCGAGCGCGCGAAGTGCGAGGGCGTGGTTCAGCGTATCGACGCAGGCGAGCGTGACGCCGGGAAGCTCGCGCATCGATCGTCGTCAGGCGGCGGCCGCTGCCGGTTCGTGAGCCGAAGGTGCAGTCGCTTGGGGGAGTGCCCAGACGCGAAACGCGAGCACCATCCAGACGACGATCAGCGGCGCGAGGTGCAGTGTCGCGCGGTTGACGGTCGACTGGTCCTCCACCCACGCGCGCGCATTGGTGAAGGCGAAGCCGAACATCAGGAACGCGAATCCGGCGGCGACGATCAGCGTGAGCGGCGCGAGTGCCGGCGAAAGCAGGCGGCGCCACGCGAGCAGTGCGACCGCAAGCGCGCCGTAGAAGAGCAGATGCCAGTTGGCGAACATGAAATACGCTTCGGCGAGACCGCTCCACGGCATGTCGAAGTCGAGTTGCAGGTGGTAGCCGAGGATCGTGAGGCCGGTCCGGGTCAGCACGAGCGCGGCAGCGGCCGCGACCGCAAAAACGGCGCCCGCGATTCGCAGGCCATAGCGCGGGACGAGTGCGGCCGCGACGCCCGGCAACAGCATCAGGATCCAGATCTTGCCGGGATTCTTGATGACGGTACATGCGGCGGCGAGCACGAGCGCGAGCGCCAGATCGAACGCGCGGCGCGATTGCACGAAGCGCAGGGCCGCGAACGCCGTCACGGTGAGGTAGGTCGCCATTGCGAGATCGGCATAACCGGCAAGCGCGACGTGCGCATCGAGGATCGGCAGCGACAGCACGAGCCACGTCGCGACGAGCGCGGCCACCCGACCCAATCCGCGGTTACGCAGGAAGCCGTGCACGGCAAAGCCGAATGCGACCGCGGTCAGCCACCACGGCAGATTGATCAACGCATCGTCGAAGCGGCCGAGCAGCGTCGCCGACCACACCTGCGTGAGCGGCACGGTGCCGGGGTAATGCGGTGCAGCGTCGAACCAGACGCTGCTGCCCGGCGACCCGAGCCAGTGCGACGCGTCGACGAAGGGCACGATCGTGCGCTCGCCGTACCAGACGCGCGCCTTGGTCGCCCATTGCGTCCATGCGTCCCATGGATAGAGCGGGCGCCGCAGCACTTCCATCAGCAGCAGCGCGAAGCGCAACGCGAGCCACCCGAGGATCGTGTAGCGCAGCGCGCGCTGCTCCTTCGGCAAATCGCTGGCCGCGAGACTGCGCAACGCCGCGCGCAGCGCATCGGCCAGCACGCTGCGATGCCGCCGCCATGCGAGCCACGCCGCGACCGCGGTCACGGCGAGGAGCGCGCCGCCGATCGAAAGCCTGCCGAACGGGATGCCGGCCACGGAGAGCGCACGCATCCAGAGCGTCAGCAGGAACTGTCCGACAAGGAATCCGGCGCCGCTGACGAACGCGATCTCGCCGTCGTCGGACAGCGTCGACGTTCGCCTCGACAGCGCAAGCAGCACCGCGATGCCGAACACCCACACGAGCAGCCATCCGAGCCAGAGCAGCGCGATTCCCATGGATTGCGTCCGAACCTTGTCGTGCTCAGTGAACGAGGAACAACGCGCCGCCCGGCTCGACGAGCTTCAATTCGGCGTTGACGATCTGCCCGCCATCCCAGCGCACCTTGCCCTGGTTGCGATCGAACTGAATGCCGTGCTGCTCGTAGACGAGGAGCCAGTCACCCGCGTGCATGTCGCTCGCCGGCGGCAATGCGTTGCTGCGCGGGTCGAAGAACACGCGGTTCGGGTAGAGGTGGTACGCGGCGCGGTCGCGCAGATAATCGACGTCGGACGCGATGAAGATCCTGACCGGCGTCGCCGGCAGCACCGCAAGCACCTTCTCGATGAACGCGAACAGCGGGCCGTCTTCGTTCGCCAGGCGCTTGTCGCGTGCGTCCTTGCCGGCGTATTGCGCCGCGGTGTCGCGCTCCTGCCGCAGCAGGTTCCAGGTCCAGCGCGCATCGAGCAAAAGCCAGCCGACAAGAAAGAACGCGGCAAGGATCGCCGGTGTCGCCGCCCGGAACGCATCGGGACGAAAGCGCCGGACCGCGACGACGACGATGCCGCTCACGACGACGACCAGCGCGAGCAGGGCCGGCAGCGGAAAGCGCTGGTAATCCTTGCCGCCCGCGATCGTGTTGATCGACGCACCGTTCCAGCGCTCGAACGCGAACCATTCGCCGAGTCGATCGTGCAGCGTTTCCAGCGCTCCCAACGGCTTCGCGATGACGCCGCGAATCACGAGCGGTTGCGGCAACGCGCCATGAATGGCGAGCGCGACGCCCTCGATGTGCCCGATCCACGCCGGGTCGTGCGCGACGACCGTGGTCACCGTTCGGCCCGCCTCGACGTTGACCGGCGCGCTCATGAGCTTGCCGGGCTGGAAGTCGTTGCGCCAGAGCAGTCGCACGTCGGCGTCCTCGCGCAAACCGCTGACCAGCCAATCGATGCCGGCGTAATCGGTCGATGGAAAATCGGTGGCGAGGCTGACGAGCGCGATGCCGCTCGCGTCGGGCGCCGTGACGACGAGTGCATTGCCGACGACACGGCCCGTGCCGCGGGCGAGGGTCAGTTCGTTCACGCCCGCGCTCTTCGGGGCGGCGCGCGGAAACCAGGCGCCGGGAACGGCGAGCGCGAGGTAGACGCCCACGCAGACGATCAGCACCGCTACGGCGATCGATGCCGCGCGCGGCACGTCGCGATTGCGCGGCGGGCTCGGCGTCGGCGCAACCGGCGAGGCGTCGGAGGCGCGCTCGGGAGGCGGCACGGCGGCCGGTGCCATCGTCGAGGGTCCCGTCATCGATCGATTATCGCGCGTGGGCAAAGCAAGGATGTTCGTCAGTGCGCATTGCGGCTGTTGAACACATGAACGAGCGTCAGCGCGATGATCCGCAGATCGAACCAGAGCGACCAGTTCTCGATGTAGTAGAGGTCGAACTGGATGCGCTTGTGGAGGTCGGTGTCACCGCGAAAATCGTTCACCTGCGCCCAGCCGGTGATTCCCGCCTTGACGAGGTGCTTCTGCATGTAGCCCGGAATCTCCCGCTTGAACCGCTCGACGAACTCGGGTCGTTCGGGACGCGGTCCGACGACCGACATCTCCCCGCGCAGCGCGTTGATGAACTGCGGCAACTCGTCGAGGCTCGTGCGCCGCAGGAACGTGCCGAAGCGCGTCGCGCGGCGCTCGTCGCGCTTCGACCACACCGGACCGGACGCGGTTTCGGCATCGGTCGACATCGTACGAAACTTCAGAATGCGAAACCGCTCGCCGTTCCACGTCACGCGCTCCTGCCGGTAGAACACGGGTCCCGGGGAGGAGAGCTTCACGCCGACGGCGATCAGCAGCATCAGCGGCGAGGCGAGCAGCAGCACGCCTAGCGCGACGGCGACGTCCTCGAGCCGCTTCAGCACGAGGTTGCCGCCTTCGAGCGGCGACTCCGTCAGGTTGATGACGGGGAGGCCGGCAATCTCGGTCATCGAATGATGGAGCAGCGTGAAATTGAAGATGTCGGGAACGAATCGCACCTGGACCGAGAATCGCCGCAGTTCCTCCAGCAACTCGCGAATACGCGCGTCGGCGCGAAGCGGCAGTGCCATCCAGACCTGGTCGATCGTTCCGCCCTCGAGGTCGCGCAGCAGGCAGTCCGCGGCGCCGACGATCGTGACGCCTTCGACGGCGGCACCGCGGAGCGCCGGATCGTCGTCGTAGAACCCGCGCACCTCGAGCCCGCTCCACGGCATGCGCAGGATGCGTTTCGCGATCTCGCGGCCGAGGTCGCCCGCGCCGACGATCGCAATCCGGCGGACGTTGTATCCGCGCCGGCGCAACGCGCGAAGCGACAAGCGGATGGCCGCGCGCGCCCCGAACTGGACGAGGAAGCCGCCGATGATGAAGTAGATCGACCAGGCGCGCGAGAAGTCGTGACCGGTCTTCGACAGGAAGAGGAACGTGAACCCGATCGTCGCGAGCAAAAGCCACGCGTTGAAGAGCCGCCGCAGCTCCTCGAACGGCGTGACGCCGCGCTGCGGCGAATACAGGCCGAGGAACGGGAAGAGCGCCGCACACACGAGCATCATGCCCATGATCGCCAGCGCGTAGCGTTCGACGAGCTGGTCCCAGTCGTCGACGTAAAGACGAAAGAAGACGGCACCGACGAGCGCGAGCAGCAGCGGGTCGAACAGGCGCATCGCCCATTCGAAGAGCAGCGCGTTGTCCTTGAGAAGGCTTCGTCTCATCGGACCGCCGGCGCGCCGATGTCGCCACGCGTACAGCTCGCGATGAAGCCGGCCAATTCGGCGCGAAAGCGCTCCGGCGTAAAGCGTCCCGCGTTCGCGCGGCACGCCTCCCGACTGATCCGCGTCTCGTTGCGCTCGAACTCGCGGATGCCGTCGACGATCGCGCTCGCCGTCTGCTCGCCGAACAGCACGCCGGTCGGGCAACGTGCATCGAGTCCCGGTATCGTCTCCGCTGCGGCACCGCCCGAGTACGCGATCACCGGCGTGCCGAACGCATGGGCTTCGAGCGGCGCGATGCCGAAGTCTTCCTCGGCCGCGAAGATGAACGCGCGCGCCCCGGCGAGCCAGCCATCGCGCTCGGCGTCGGCGCACCATCCGACGAAACGCACGTTGCCCCCGGCCGCAGCCTCGATGCGCGCGCGCTCCGGGCCCTCGCCGACCACGACGAGTTCGCGATCGGGCAGCCGGCGGAATGCGTGTGCGATCAGGTCGATGCGCTTGTAAGGAACGAGCTGCGACACCGTCACGTAGTAGTCGCCTCGCGACACAGGGTCCCGAAGCGGCGCGACTGCGACCGGCGGATGGATGACGGTCGCGTCGCGACCGTAGCTCCGCCGGATGCGTTCGGCAATGTGGCGCGAGATCGCGATGAACCGATCCACGCGCTCGCTCGCGGCGCGATCCCAGGCGCGAAGCCGCGCGAGCGTGTGCCGCGCGACGACGCCGCGCACACCGCGGTCGTAGCCGGTCTGCGCGAGATACTGATCGCGCATGTCCCACGCGTAGCGCATCGGCGTGTAGCAATAACAGACATGAAGCTGCCCGCGATGCGTGCGCGCGCCCTTCGCGACTGCGTGCGAGCTCGAGATCACCAGATCGTAGCCGGAGACATCGAGCGATTCCACGGCGCGCGGAAACAACGGCAGGTACCTTCGAAAGCCGTTCGCGGCAAACGGCAGGCGCTGCAGGAATGTCGTCGTCGCGCGACGACCGCCGATCGCATGACGATCGGCATCGGAGAGAAAATCGACGAGGGCGAACAGGTCCGCATCGGGGAAGACGCGCAGGATCTCCGCAAGCACCCGCTCGCCGCCTCGCCACGTGACGAGCCAATCGTGGACGACGGCCACCCTCACGGCAGGCGCGAGCGACGACCGGGCAGTGGTGGCGGCGGCATGTCGACGCGCATACGCATTCGCTGCGGCGATTCTACGCGACGGGCGAGCGGAGCCAGAGACGGCGCCTCGGGTGATACCATCCGCCGCCTCGCCGTTCACGCGGCTTTTCGGCCGGCCGGCTCATGACGTTTCGCGTGGCGTTCAACGCGACTCCCTTGCTCGCGCCGCTGACCGGGATCGGCAATTACACGATCCAGCTCGGCGCGGCGCTGGCCGAAACGGGCGAGATCGATCCGTTTTCCTTCTATGGCTTTCGCTGGCGGCACGAGGCGCCGACGGCGCCGTCGAACGCGGGCGCCGCTCGCACCCGCCTGCGTTTGCGCGATGCCGTCAAGCCGTTCGTTCCATTCAAGCGCGAGTTGCGCTCGCTGCAACAGCGGACGGCGTTCGCGCGCGGCTTGCGCCGCCACGCGATCGCGCTCTACCACGAGCCGAACTACGTTCCGATCGGCTACGACGTGCCCGTCGTCATCACCGTTCATGACCTGTCGTGGATCCGTTACCCGGAAATGCATCCGAAGGACCGCATCCGGTGGCTGACGCAGCGAATGCCGCAGGCGTTGGAACGCGCGGCGGCTGTCCTCACCGACTCGGAATTCGTGCGGCGAGAGCTGCTGCAAACGTTTCCGGTCGCACCCGGACGCGTCCATACGGCTTATCTCGGCGTATCGGCAAGCTTCGGGCCCCGAAGCGAAGCGGAGACGCTGCCCACGTTGCGCGCGCTCGACCTCGTTCACGGCCGCTATCTGCTGACCGTCGGCACGATCGAGCCGCGCAAGAACGTCGCTCACGTTCTCGCCGCGTATGCCCGGTTGCCGCAAACGCTGCGCGACGCGTATCCACT
>DATNGN010000033.1:0-7097 GCA_035605875.1 Casimicrobiaceae bacterium | reverse complement strand
GGCACAGCCGCGCCCCCGCTCAACGGAAAGGCTGTGCCCGAATGCGACAGCCGGGTTGTCCGGCGCGGACCGATATCGGACAATCGTCACCGATTCGAGCGTCGATGACCGGGAGGGCAGCCATGAATTGCGCAGCGTGCGGTCAAGCGGTTCAGGAAGGTACGGCGGTCTGCGGGCATTGCGGGGCAACGGTGGCGAAAGCCGCCGAGCCGGCCCCCGGGTTCGCAGCAGCCGCGGGCGGCGTCGGCGGCAGCCGGGCCGGCGCGCAGGCGAGCGCTGCGCAGGTCTCGGTGAATCGCCTGGTCGAGCGGGTGAAGGCGATCCTGTTGCGGCCGCGAACCGAATGGCCGGTAATCGCCGACGAAGCATCGACCGCGCAGGACATCTACCTGCGCTACGTCGCGCCGCTCGTTGCTATCGGCGTCATCGCATCGTTCATTGGAAACGTCGTCGTGGGCATGCCGGTTCCGCTGCTAGGCACGATCCGGCTCGGGATCGGAGCGGCGCTCGGCGGCGCAATCGTTCACTTCGTGCTGAGCTTCATCAGCGTGTTCGTGATCGCGATGATCGTCGACGCACTCGCGCCGACGTTCGGCGGCACGAAGGATCCGCTTCGTGCGTTGAAGGTGACCGCCTACAGTTTCACGCCGGGGTGGGTCGCGGCGATCCTCACGATCCTGCCGACGCTCGGGTTCCTGGCGGCACTGATCTCGCTTTACGGCCTGTACCTGATGTATCTCGGCTTGCCCGTGCTGATGCGCGCGCCGAACGACAAGGCGCTCGGCTATACGGTCGTCGTCGTGTTGTGCGCGATCGTGCTCGGCATCGTCGTCAGCGCAGTAACCGGTCTCGTGACCGGCGGCTACGGGCGGACGTAAGCGGTTCAGCGCGCGGCGAGCAGCGCGTCGGCAAGCTCGGCGAAACCGGCGCCCGCCTCCTGCGCGGTGATCCACGCCGGCGGCGTCGCGATCCGGTCCAGGAAGCGGCGCACATTCGCGACGCCCACGGCGTTCGGAAAGAACGCGAACATCGGCGCGTCGTTCGGCGAATCGCCGGCGAACGCGAACGCATTGCGGGCATCGTCGAGATCGAGCGCGAACACCTCGCGCATCAGCAACCGCGTCGTCGCGAGCTTGTCGTACGCGCCGAACCAGCCGTTCACGTGGATCGAGCTCACCTTTGCGGTCAAGCCCTCGGCGTGCATCAGCGCGACGATGCGATCGACGTCGGCGGGCGCGAGCGGGGGAACGTCCTCGCAGTAGTCGATCGCGAGATCGGTTTCCCGATAGTGCTGATCGGATGCGAGGGCGCTGCCCGGCACCTCGCGCACGATCCGCGCACCGATGGCTGCGAGGCGCGCCCGCATCCGCGCGCGCTCGCCGTCGGCCGCGAGGAAACGGCGCACCAGCTTGCGCCGCGTCGCATCGAAGCGCATGTAGAACGCGCCGTTCTCGCCGACGACGGCGTCGACCGGCCACATGCGCGCAATGTGGTCGCACCATCCGGCAGGACGACCGGTAACCGGTACGACGATCATGCCCGCGGCATGCAAGCGCTCGAGTGCACGGTACGCATCCGCGGTGAGCTTGCCGTCGGTCGTCAGCGTATCGTCGATGTCGGCGAGCAAAACGCGAATCGCGCGCCGCACGTCGCGCGGCATGTCGGCCAGTGGTTTCGGCTCTGCCGCGCTTGTGTGCTTCCCCCACGCTCGCGGCTTCACCGCTTCGCTGCCCCCCGGGGGGGCGGAATTCGCGCCTTGAGGCGGCTCGGCGGCGCTCATTGCCCGATGAACTCCGCGACGCGCTCGCGTGCCTCGCGCGACATCGACAGCCCGCACTTCGTGCGCCGCCACAGCACGTCGTCCGCGGCCGACGCCCATTCGTCGCGGCGCAGATAGTCGATTTCGCGCTCGGTGAGGCCGCCGCCGAAGTCGACGCCGAGATCGCTCTCAGACTGCGCGTCGCCGAGTACCGTCAGCGCGCGGGTGCCGTGTCGCCGCGCGAGACCGCGCAGCAGATCGTGCGGCAATGCCGGGTAGCGCCGTTGCAGGTCGGCGAGCCACGCGTCGCGATCGCCGGCGGGTAGATCGCCGCCCGGCAGCGTGCCTGCGCTCGTCCATGACGGCCCCATCGCGGGAAAGAAGGGGCGCAACTCGGCGAGCGCCGCCTCGGAGAGCTTGCGATACGTCGTGATCTTGCCGCCGAAGATCGACAGCACCGGTGCACGCTGCTCGCCGCTCGCATCGCGCGCCGCATCGACCTGCAGCACGTAATCGCGCGTCACCGCCGAAGGGTCGCTCGTGCCGTCGTCGTAGAGCGGCCGTACGCCGCTGTAGGTCCAGACGATGTCGGTCGCGGAAAGCGGTCGCTCCAGATACGTGTTCGCGAGCGTCAGCAGGTAATAGGTCTCTTCGCCGGAGATTTCCGGATGCGCGTAGTGCTCGACCGGCACGTCCGTCGTGCCGATCAGCGAGTAGCGATCCTGATACGGAATCACGAACACGATCCGATTGTCCGCGTTCTGCAGGATGTAGGCGTGCGGCGCGTCGTGCACGCGCGGCACGACGATGTGGCTGCCCTTCACGTGCCGGACGTCCGCGGTGACCGGCACGTCGGTGAGGTCGCCGAGCACGGCGCGCACCCACGGGCCGGCCGCGTTGACGACCGCGCGTGCCGTCACTTCCGACGACGCGCCGGCGGCGTCGACGAGCGTCGCGCGCCATGCGCCGTTCTCGCGCTTCGCCGCGGTGAGCGTCGTGTGGACGCGAATGTCGGCACCGCGGGTACGCGCGTCGATCGCGTTGCAGACGACGAGTCGTGCATCGTCGACGCGCGCATCCGCGTAGACGAAGCCCTTTCGAAAGCGCGGCTTCAGGCCGGCGCCGTAGCGCGTATCCGCGAGCTTCACCGCATACGACTTCGGCAGCGTCATTCGTCCGCCGAGGCGGTCGTAGAGAAAGAGGCCCGCCCGAATCATCCATGCGGGCCGCAGGTGCGGTTCGTGCGGCAGCACAAAGAGCAGCGGCTCGATGATGTGCGGCGCGACGCGCAACAGCACCTCGCGCTCGGCGAGCGCTTCGCCGACGAGACGGAATTCGTAATGCTCGAGATAGCGCAGGCCGCCGTGGATCAGCTTCGTGCTGGCCGACGACGTGTGCGCCGCGAGGTCGTCCTTCTCGACGAGCAGCACCGAGAGCCCGCGTCCTGCGGCATCGCGCGCGATGCCGGCGCCGTTGATCCCGCCGCCGATGACGAGCAGGTCGAAGGGCCGCGTATTCATGGGCGGCGCGATTCTACCGGATCGGTTACGATCGTCGCTTCGCACCCTCCGATGTCGTGCACATGAACCTCGTCCCCGAAATTGTCGCGCTCGACGACGAAATGCGCGCATGGCGGCACCACCTGCACGCGCATCCCGAGACCGCCTTCGAGGAGGAAGCGACCAGTCGGTTCGTCGCGGACAAGCTGCGCTCGTTCGGGCTCGACGTGCACGAGGGCCTCGCGAAGACCGGGGTCGTCGGCGTGCTGCGCGGCGGGCGGGCGGATACGGCGATCGGACTGCGCGCCGACCTGGACGCTCTCCACGTGCACGAGCAGTCGGGCGTGCCGCATGCGTCGCGCAATCCGGGACGCATGCACGCGTGCGGACACGATGGCCATACGACGATGCTGCTCGCGGCAGCGAAAGTCCTCGCTGCGCGCGGCAATTTCGACGGCACGCTGCACTTCGTCTTCCAGCCCGCCGAAGAGAACGAAGGTGGCGGCCGTGTGATGGTCGAGGAGGGCCTCTTCGAGCGTTTCCCGATGCGCGCCGTCTACGGCATGCACAACTGGCCGCGGCTCGCGGCGGGCACGTTCGCGATGCGCGCGGGCCCGCTGATGGGCGCGTACGACGTATTCGAAATCGTCGCGACGGGGAAAGGCGCCCACGCGGCGATGGCTTACCAGGGCAAGGATCCGATGCTGTTCGCCGCGCACGCGATCAACGCGCTGCAAACGATCGTTTCGCGCAACCTCCATCCGCTCGATGCCGGCGTCGTCAGCGTGACGCAGGTGCATGCCGGCGACACGTGGAACGTGATCCCCGAATCGATCGTGCTGCGCGGCACCGTGCGCACGTTCAAGCCGGACGTGCAGGATCTGATCGAGCGACGGATGCGGACGCTCGTCGACGGCATTGCCGCGATGTTCGAGATGCATGCGAGCCTGCGTTACGAGCGACGCTACCCGGCCACGGTGAACAGCGGGGACGAGACGCTGCGCGCCCGGGATGCGGCCGCGGCGGTCGTCGGCGCCGACAACGTCGACACCGATCCGACGCCGGAAATGGGCAGCGAGGATTTCGCATTCATGCTGCAGCGCAAGCCCGGATGCTACGTGTGGCTCGGTGCAGGAAGGGGCATCGACACGCCGAACATCCACAACCCTCGCTACGACTTCAACGACGACGTGCTCGCGATTGGCGCGAGCTATTGGGTCAGGCTCGCCGAGCAGGAGCTGCCGGCGCACCGGTGATCCGGGCGCACAGTCAGGCCGGCAACAACAACGCCTCGATACGCGCCACTGCGTTCGCGACGCCTCGCTCGTCGTCCATCGCGCCGCTGATCTCTCGCGCACGCTCGGACATGCGCTCGCCGCTCGCCGCATCCATCCGCTCACGAAGCGCGACCGCGGTCACGTCACGATAGGCAAGACGGGCCGGCGCGACGCCGAGTGCATGCAGTCGATCGGCCCAGAAGAACTGATCGGCGGCGAACGGCACGACGACGGATGGCACGCCGGCATGCGCCGCTGCGTGCGTCGTTCCCGCGCCGCCGTGGTGCACTGCGAGGCGTACGCGAGGCAGAAGCCATGCATGCGGCACATGACCGATTCGTAACACGTTCGATGCAAGCGCGGCTTCGCCGAATCGGCTCCAGCCGCCCGACAGCAGCGCACGCCGGCCGTCGAGCGCGTCGAGCACGCTCGCGAGCAGCCGTTCGCGGTCGAAACCGGTCATGCTGCCGAAGCCGACGTAGATCGGCGCGTCGCCTTCGGCAAGAAACGCCCCGAGTCGAAGGTCTGCCGCGTACGTTTCCTCACGCAGCCACCAGTCGCCGGTGATCGTGTAGCGATCGGGCCAATCGGGCGGCCGTGGAACGAGCGTCGGCGACATGCCGAACAGGATCGGATAGCCGTCCCATTGACTCCGACGTGGCGACTGTTGCGCAACGTCGCGTCGCGCGTCGTTGATTGCGCCGCGGAACGCGCGCCACATCATCGCGAGCACGAGCCGGTGACTTGCGCGGTTCACGAAGTTCGGAAGCCGGTGCGGCGGGAGCAACGGCGAGGCGAATGCACGGGTCGGCATCATCGGCTGCAACGCGATGCCGATCGGCATGATGCGCAGCGCTTCGGCGCACGAAAGCCCCACGTAGATGGCGAGTCCCGCGCAGAGGATCGCATCGGCGCCGCGCGCGTGCGCAAGCGTCGCGCGCATCCAGTCCTTCGTATGTCGCGTCGCGATATCCGAAAGGGCGCGGGCGACGCGCGTCACGTCGTCGCCGCGCGGCAGGAGGTCGAGACCCGCCGCTTCCATTTCGGCCGCCATGTCGCCGGCGAGCGAGGTGAACGGCACGCCGAGCGCCGCTGCGAACGCTTCGCCGGACCGTTCGGCGAGGACGATGACGTCGTGACCTGCATCGAGCAGGCCGCGACACAGCGCGAGCATCGGTCGCGTGTCGCCTTCGGTGCCGAAGGTCAGCGCGACGATGCGCAACGAATCAGCCCGGGCGCGTCATCGCCGCCGGATCGACCCAGCGATCGAAATCGGCCGCGCTCACGAGGCCGAGTTTCAAGGCCGCTTCGCGCAGCGTCGATCCTTCGCGGTGCGCAGCGAGCGCGATCTTCGCGGCGTTCTCGTAGCCGATGTGCGGATTGAGCGCCGTGACGAGCATCAGCGAGCGCTCGAGGTTCGCGCGAATGCGTTCCGTCGCGGGCTCGATGCCCTGCGCGCAGCGCTCGTCGAACGAATCGATCGCGTCGCCGAGCAGTTCGATCGATTCGAGCGTGCCGTGCAGCATCACCGGCTTGTAGACGTTCAGCTGGAAGTTGCCCTGGCTGCCCGCGAACGCGACCGCGGCATCGTTGCCGTAGACGCGCACGGCGACCATCGTCACCGCCTCGCTTTGCGTCGGGTTGATCTTGCCCGGCATGATCGACGAGCCCGGCTCGTTGTCGGGAATCGTGATTTCACCGAGGCCCGCGCGCGGACCGCTCGCGTGCCAGCGCACGTCGTTCGCGATCTTCATCATCGCCGCGGCGAGCGTACGGAGCGACGCGCTGACGTTGACGATCGCATCGTGCGCCGACAGCGCTGCGAACTTGTTCTCCGCGGAAACGAACGGCACGCCGGTCTCGCGCGCGATCACTGCAGCGACCGTTTCACCGAACCTCGCATGCGCGTTGAGGCCGGTGCCCACGGCCGTGCCACCGAGCGCGAGCGGCATCAGTCGCTCGCGTGCGAATGCAATCGTCGTGCGCGCATCGTCGAGCTGCGCCACCCAGCCGGAGATGATCTGGCCGAGCGTCACGGGCGTCGCGTCCTGCAGGTGCGTGCGGCCGATCATCACGATGTCGGCGAACGCGTGGGCCTTCGCGTCGAGCGTCGTGCGCAGCCGATCGAGAGCTGGCAACAAGCGGCGATCGAGCTCGTCGACGGTTGCGATGTGCATGACCGCCGGGAACGTGTCGTTCGACGATTGTCCGCGGTTGACGTCGTCGTTCGGATGGATCGGCTTCTTCGAGCCGACGCTGCCGCCGGCGAGCTGGATCGCGCGGTTGGCGATCACCTCGTTCGCATTCATGTTCGACTGCGTTCCCGAGCCGGTCTGGAATACGACGAGCGGGAATTCGCCGTCGAGCCTGCCGTCGATCACGTCCTGCGCGGCGCGCACGATCAGGTCGACCTTGTCGGCCGGCAACTCGCCCAAGTCGCCATTGGCGAGCGCCGCCGATTTCTTCAGCACGCCGAACGCGCGAATGACCGGCCGACCCCAGCGGAAGCGATCGACGCCGATCGGGAAATTCTCGATCGAGCGCTGCGTCTGCGCGCCCCAC
>DATNGN010000032.1:0-25973 GCA_035605875.1 Casimicrobiaceae bacterium | reverse complement strand
CCTGGCGGCGATCGAGACGCAGTTCCATCACCTCGTGCGGACGATTCCGGGCGACGGATGCGTCGTCGTCAACGGCGCCGACGAGGCGCTGGCGCGCGTGCTCGCACGCGGCGTCTGGAGCGAGGTCGAGCGCTTCGACGCGGCGTCACCGGGCGCGAAGCCGGGCGCCGAATGGACGATCGCCGACGACGGCCGCGCGACGTTCGAAGACGAATCGATCGGCGTGCTCGACTTCGGGCAAGCCGGACGCCACAACCGGCTGAACGCCCTCGCGGCGGTGGCGGCCGCGCGACGCGCCGGCGTCGCGCCGCACGACGCGCTCGCGGCGTTGCGGTCGTTTCGCGGTGTCCGGCGACGGATGGAGCTTCGCGGTCGCGTCGACGGCGTCGCCGTGTACGACGACTTCGCGCATCACCCGACGGCGATCGCGACGACGATCGACGGCCTGCGCCGGCGCGAGCCGCACGGCCGCATCCTCGCGGTGCTCGAGCCGCGCTCGAACACGATGAAGCTCGGGACGATGAAGGCGGCGCTGCCGTCGAGCCTCGCGCAGGCCGATCGCGTGTTCTGCCATGCGGCCAATCTCGGCTGGGATGCGGGCGAGGCGCTCGCACCGCTCGGCGCGCGCGCGCAGGTGCACGACGATCTCGACGCGCTCGTCGCCGCGGTCGCACACGAGGCGCATCCCGGCGACCATGTGCTGGTGATGAGCAATGGCGGCTTCGGCAACGTGCATACGAAACTGCTCGATGCGCTGCGGGCGCGAAGCGGTCCCGTTTGAAGGCCGTTGCCGAGCGTGGGCGTTCGATCGCAGGACGCGCGATTGCCCACTCGTCGACCACCTGATTGTAGGCTACGTCATGTGGGCGCCAACTGCTTCCCGCCGGCGTCGCACCCCTCGTGACCGCCGTCCATGCGCCCCACGATCGTCTACCTGCACGGCTTTCGCTCGGCTCCCGCGAGCGCGAAGGCCCGGCAACTGAGCGAAGCGGTCGCGGCGCTGCCCGACGCGGCCCGGCCGATCCTGCACGTACCGGCGCTCGAACACCGGCCCGCGCAGGCGATCGCGGCGATTCTCGGTCTCGCGGCCCACGTCGATCCGCGAGCGCTCACTTTCATCGGCAGCTCGCTCGGCGGCTATTACGCGACCTTCGCCGCCGAGCGCCTCGGCGCCCGCGCGGTGCTGGTGAATCCCGCCGTGCGTCCGTACGACGATCTCGCGCCGTATCGCGGCATGCAGGCGAACCTGTACACCAGTGAGATCTTCGAGGTGACCGAGCGCCATTTCGACGAGCTGCGAGCGCTGCGGATCGTGAAGATCGTCCACCCCGAGCGTTACTGGCTGCTCGTGCAGTCGGGCGACGAGGTGCTCGATTACCGCACGGCGGTCGCCTTCTACGCCGGCGCGTGGCAAAGCGTACGGGGCGGCGGCGATCACGCGTTCGTCGATTTCGCAGGCGAGATTCCCGCGCTGCTGCGCTTCTGCGGCGTCGGCGGTGAACCGGGTTTTGTGCACCGCGCCTAGCTCGAACCGCGGGCGCGGGTTATGCTTGATCTCCCTGCGCCGCGGCCACGAGCCGCGGCAGTAACCCGCTGTCCGCGCACGTACTTCGGCCGACCGGCCACGTTGTGCGGTCGGTTCGCAGAAGGAGTTCGCGATGGCAACTCGCGCCAACGACAACCTTCGCGCCTCGCACACCGGGGCACGCCATCGCGGCGCCGCTTCCCGGGTGGGTCGCGACCCCGCGACACAACCGCTGTCCGACGCCGCCCTCGACCTGATCGGGCGCGAGAAGACGTTCGGCGCGCGCAATTACGATCCGCTGCCGGTGGTGCTCGCACGCGGCGAAGGCAGCTGGGTCGCCGACGTCGACGGCCACTACTACCTGGACCTCATGTCCGCCTATTCGGCGGTCAGCTTCGGTCACGCGCACCCGCGCATCGTCGGCGCGCTGATCGCGCAGGCCCAGCAACTCGGCGTCACGTCGCGCGCGTACTACAACGACGAGCTGCCGCCATTGCTCGAGCGGCTTGCGCAGCTGACCGGTCTCGATCGCGCCTTGCCGGCGAACGGGGGCGCCGAGGCGGTGGAAACCGCGATCAAGGCCGCGCGCAAGTGGGGCTACAAGGTCAAGGGGATTGCCGACGGCCGCGCGGAGATCATTGGTTGCGCGGGCAACTTCCACGGCCGCACGATCACCGTCGTCGGACTTTCGACCGAGCCGCAATATCGCGATGGCTTCGGGCCGTTCCTGCCCGGGTTCTCGACCGTTCCCTACGGCGACGCCGATGCGCTGCTCAAGGCGATCACGCCGCGCACCGCGGCGTTCCTCGTCGAGCCGATCCAGGGCGAAGGCGGCATCATCGTGCCGCCGCCGCACTATCTCGCGCGCTGCCGCCAAATCTGCCGCGACCATCACGTGCTGATGATCTGCGACGAGATCCAGACGGGGCTCGGCCGCACCGGCCGTTTCCTCGCGACCGAGTACGACGGGATCGAACCGGATGGCGTCATTCTCGGCAAGGCGTTAGGCGGCGGCCTGCTGCCGGTGTCCGCTTTCGTGGCAACGAACGACGTCATGCAGGTATTTCATCCGGGCGATCACGGCAGCACGTTCGGCGGCAATCCGCTCGCCTCGGCCGTCGCGATGGCGTCGCTCGACGTGCTGCTCGAGGAGAAGCTGGTCGAGCGCTCGGCGGAGCTCGGGGCGTGGCTTTTGTCGGAGCTCCAGGACCTGCGCAGTCACATCGTGTGCGACGTCCGGGGGCGCGGCCTTTTCGTCGGCATCGAGGTCGATCCGCGGTACACGACCGCGCGCCCGGTCGTCGATCGGCTCCTCGCGCGCGGCATCCTGTCGAAGGACACGCACGGCACCGTCGTGCGGATCGCGCCACCGCTCAACATCCCGCGTGACGACCTCGCGTGGGCGGTCGGCGAAATCTACGCCGTGTTCCGGGAGCTCGAGCGCGATCTGAAGCGCGCGGCGTAGTGGAGGGCGCGAAGCTGCAATAATCCGCGCCTCGACGCGCGCGTCATCGATGCGCGTCTCGTGCCGCCATGCAGTCGCTTCGCGCCTTCGCCCGCTTCGTCCCCGTCGTTTTCGCCGCGGTCTGTTCGACTGCGCTCGCCGCGTCGCGCATCTGCATCAGCGCCGATACGCTGCTCTTCGGCCAGCAGCAGGTCGGCAGCAGCATGTCGGCGACGATCAGCGTGTCGGACTGCGGTGACGCGCCGTTCGCGTTCACCGACGTGAGCCCGCATAGCGCGACCAACATCGCTTTTCGGACCGTGACGTCGTGCGCGACCGGGATGACGCTCGCACCGGGCGATGCCTGCGACGCGACCGTGTATTTCGAGCCGACGGTGCCGGGGCAGGCGTCCGGCGCGCTCTGGTTCCACAACACGACGTCGACGCCGGATGAGTTGCTGACGTTTTACGGCCGCGGGATCGACGCGCAGGCGGGAACCGCATCGCTCGAATTTGTCCCGGCGCTCGCCGACTTCGGCCGCGAAGCGGTTGGCCACGAAACGCCGGGACTCGTGCTGACGTTGCGGAACGTCGGCGCCGCGCCACTCGTACCGAGCGCGCTCGTGCTGAACGGCGTCGACCCGTACGATTTTCGCGGCGAGACCCGCAACGGCGCGGGCGCCTGCGGCATCGGTCGCGCGATCGTCGCGGGCGGAAGCTGCACGCTGACGCTCTACTTCCATCCGCAGGCGAGCGGTTCGCGGCAGGCGAATCTCGTCGTCGACGCGCCGCAACTCGCGGCGCTCGCGACCGTCACGCTGGTCGGGCAAGGCATCGATGGATCGGCGACGATCCCGGTGATCGAATTCCACAATGCTCGCGACGGCCAATACTTCCTGACCGCCGATCCGAACGAGGCGGCGCTGCTCGATCGCGGCGCACTCGGCGCCGGCTGGTCGCGCACCGGTGCGACGTTCAACGCCTGGCCGCTCGACGCGACGGATCCGCGTGCACAACCGGTTTGCCGCTTCTTCGGCACGCCGGGCGTCGGGCCGAACTCGCATTTCTATACCGCGTACGCGAACGAGTGCGACATCGTGCGCAAGGATCCGCACTGGATCGAGGAGGGTGCGACGTTTCGCGCGATGCTGCCGGAGAAAGGCGCGTGTCCCGACGGCTACGACACGGTGCTGCGGCTGTGGAAGCCCGGCGCGGTCGTGACGGACGGCCGGCACCGCTATGTCGTCGATTCGGCGATCGCGTCGACGATGCAGGGCGACGGCTGGGTCCTCGAGGGGCCGGTGTTCTGCGCGCCGCGTTAATATTCGAGTTCATGACTGCGCCGACGCTCGCAGGGAAGCTGGTCGTTGCGATCAGCTCGCGCGCGCTTTTCGATCTGACCGAAAGCCATCGCGTCTACACCGAGCGCGGCGTCGACAGCTATCACCGCTACCAGATCGAGCACGAGGACGAGCTTCTCGAGCCGGGCCCGGCGTTCGCGCTCGTGACGAAGCTCCTGCGGCTCAATCGCCTGTCGAAGCAATACGTCGAGGTGATCCTGCTGTCGCGCAACAGCGCCGACACCGGCCTTCGCGTGTTCAACGCGATCAAGCACTACGGCCTCGACATCACGCGTGCCGCATTCACGAAGGGCGAGCCGACGTCGCGTTACGTGCCCGCGTTCGGCGCGCACCTGTTCCTTTCCGCGGACACCGACGACGTGCGTCGCGCGCTCGAGGACGGCTATGCGGCGGCGACGATCTTTCCGAGCGTGTTCCGCAACGAGACGGACGAGCTTCGCATCGCCTTCGACGGCGACGCGGTGCTGTTCTCCGACGAGGCCGAGCGCGTCTACCAGGCGAACGGCCTCGCCGCCTTCGCGCAAAGCGAGCGCGATGCCGCGACGACGCCGCTGTCGGGCGGACCGTTCAAGGAGTTCCTCGCGGCGCTGCATCGGATCCAGTCGGACTTTGCCGAGGATCGCAGTCCGATCCGCACGGCGCTCGTCACGGCACGCAGCGCTCCCGCGCACGAGCGCGTGATCCGGACGCTCCGCGCCTGGAACATCCGCATCGACGAAGCGCTGTTCCTCGGTGGCCTTGACAAGGGCCAGTTCCTGCGTGCGTTCGGCGCCGACATCTTCTTCGACGACCAGAGGCGGCACGTCGAATCGGCGGCGCAGCACGTGTCGGCGGGTCATGTTCCGCACGGGATCGCCAATTCATGACGCGGACGCGCACGCGAACCATGGCCGCGGGGAACCGCGCGCGTGCGGCCGCGCTCGAAGCGCAGTGTCGAGGATTGCTGGTCCGATGAAGCTCGTCCGCGTCGCCGCGATGGCGCTCGTTACCGCGCTGCTCGCGCTGCCCGTGCACGCCGACAACTACAAGATCGGCGTAATGAACGTCGAGAAGATCCTGCGGCAATCGAAGGCGGCGCAAGCGGCGCAGGCGCGCATCGAACAGGAATTCAAGGCGCGCGATGCCGACATTTCGAAGAAGGAGCAGGAGGTGCAGGCCGCCGGCGCGCAACTCGCGAAGGACCGGCCGACGCTGTCGGCCGAACAAGCGACGCGCCGCGACCGCGATCTCGATCTGCGCACGCGCGACGTCCAGCGGCAACGCCAGCAGTTCGCCGAGGACCTTCGGGCGCGTCAGTTCGAGGAACTCGACAAGCTGAAGGCGCGGCTCGACCAGGTGCTGACGAAGTACGCGAAGGACAACCACTTCGACCTGATCCTGCAGGATGCCGCGTTCGTCGGCCGCGCCGTCAACATCACCGACGACGTCATCAAGGCGCTCGAGACGACCCAGTAGCGGAAGGGTTCGGCGCGAGGTGTTCCGCGCGCCAGCGCATCGCCATCGCGATGCGATGCGCACCCGACGGATGCGAGCGAAGCGCCCACTCGACCAGCGCACTCGGCGCGAGCGGCTGCACGTCGGCGTCCCGCAGCATGAATTCCGCGAGTCCGAAAGGTTCCCGGGACGCATTCAAGCCGAAGAGGTCTGCTTCGGCCTCCTGCTCGCGCGAAATCGAATTGTCGATCGGCAGCGACAGGTAGCCCCATAGCGAGAAGAGCAGCCACAGAAGCGGCACTGCCGCGACGTCGCCTGCATCGGCAAGGTCCCAGCTCGGCCCCTTCCAGCCGATCAGCCGCCGCAAACCCCACGCGATGAGCAGGAAGCCGATGCCCATGGCGAGCCCGGAGAACACGATGCTCTTGCCGATATGGCGCAGCACGTAATGGCCGATCTCGTGCGCCATCACGAATTCGACCTCGCGTCTCGGCGTGCTTGCGATCGTGTTGTCGTCGAGGGTGATGCGGGCCGTCGCGCCAATACCCGTCACGCGGCATCCTGAAGCCAGCGGCGATGAGACAACCGGTACGCGAAATCGCGGATGCGAACGGCGAGTCCGGTGCTCATGATGAGAAACGTCGATGCAACGAGCACGGCGATCCGCAGCGCGAGCGCCCACTGCCCCTTCGCGGCGAACCCGCCCGCTCGCTCGCGCGCTTCCGCGGACACTCGCCCGAGATACGCGTTCGTCGCAGCTTCAGCGTCGCGCGGCAGCGCCGCATACCAGGCCGCATCGACCGGGGCGACGATGACCGTCGGGCGCGCGCCGATGGGTCGCTCGCCGGCGATCCATCCCCAGACGAGTGCCGCGAGCGGCACGGCGAAGAGCAGCCCGATCACCCGGCGGCGACCTGACGCAACGCGCTGCGCGCCGCCGGCGTTCATCGGGCGAGGCGCCGGCCGAAAATCGGATACTGCGGATCGCTGAACCCGGGCGTCGACGGATGACCGGGGCGCACGAGCGAATCGACGAGTGCTTCGTCGTCGGCGGTCCACGGCGCGCCGATCGCGGCGACGTACTCCTGCCATTGCGCCAACGTGCGCGGTCCGGCGATCACCGAGGTGACGATCCGGTTCGCCCAGACCCACGCGAGCGCGAACGAGATCGCCGTACGTCCCGTCTTCTCCGCGTGCGCTTTCAGCGCGTCGGCAATGGCGAACGACTCCTCGCGAAACTCGGTCTGCATCATCCGCTTGTCGTTGCGCGAAGCGCGCGAGCCTTCGGGCTTGACGCCTCCGGCGTACTTGCCAGTCAGGACGCCGCGCGCAACCGGCGAATACGTCGCGACGCCGATGCCGTAGTAATCGCATGCGGCGAGCACTTCGACTTCGGGCATCCGGTTCAGCAGGTTGTAATACGGCTGGCAGACGACCGGCGGTGCGACGTGCTGCCGCTCGCAGCATCGGATCAGCTCGGCGATGCGCCAGGCGCGGAAATTGGAGATGCCGAAATAGCGGATCTTTCCCGACTCGATCAGCGTCGCCATCGCCGCGACCGTTTCGTCGAGCGGCGTCAGCGGGTCGTCGATATGCAGGTAGTAGACGTCGATGTAGTCGGTGCGAAGCCGCGCGAGGCTCGCATCGCATCCCGCAAGCAGCCAGCGGCGTGACGACCCGCCGGTAAACGGCGAGCGGTTCTCGTCGCCCGGCATCACGTTGCCGACCTTCGTCGCGAGGATCCACCGATCGCGCTTCGCGGCGATCGCCGCACCGGTGATCGCCTCAGACGCGCCGTTCGCATAGACGTCCGCGGTATCGATGAAGTTGACGCCGGCGTCCTGCGCGGCGGCGACGATTTCGTTCGCCTCGCGCGCATCCGTGCGGTCGCCGAACATCATCGTGCCGAGGCAGACGACCGACACGTCGAGCCCGCTTCTGCCCAATCTCCGATATTCCATGCTGTCTCCTGTTTCGATGCTGATCCCTGATACCCGATCCCTGATGCCTGGTACCGATCCTACCCGTATAATCCGGCCTCTCGTCACCGCCGCGGCGTCGATCGTTTCCGCCCGCGCGATTCCGATTCCATGAACGTGCTGTTCGAGGACGACGGCCAGTTGAAGGCCGGCACGCTCCTCGCCGATCACGACGCGTCGTTGCAGGTCGAAGCCGTGTCCGGCAAGCGGCAGAAGATCAAGGCCGCGCACGTCCTTCTGCGCTTCGCCGAGCCTTCGCCCGCCGAGACGATCGCCCGCGCGCACGAGCTCGTCGCCGAGCTCGACCCGAATTTCCTGTGGGAAGTGGTGCCGGACGACGAGTTCGGCTTCGAGGAGCTCGCGCGCGAATACTACGGCGACAGGCCGGCGCCGGCGCAATCGGCGGCGGTCGCGATCGCGCTCGCCCGCGCGCCGATGTACTTCTATCGGAAGGGCCGCGGCCGCTTTCGCCGCGCGCCGCCCGATGCGCTGAAGGCCGCGCTTGCCTCGGTCGCACGCAAGGAGCGCGAAGCGCGCGAGATCGCGCAGTGGGTTGCCGACCTCGAGGCGGGCCGCCTGCCGGCGCCGCTCGCCGCGAAGCTCGACATGCTGCTCTACAAGCCGGACAAGAACGCGCCGGAATGGAAGGCGCTCGACGCCGCCTGCGAGGCGGCACGGACGAGCCCGGTGCAGCTGCTGCGTGCGTGCGGCGCAATCGCGTCGTCACACGAGTATCACTTCCGCCGGTTCATCGTCGACGCGTTCCCGCACGGCACCGATTTTCCCGCGTGGGGATCGCTGCCGGACGTGCCGGAGCTGCCTGTCGCGCCCGTGCACGCGTTCTCGATCGATGACGCGTCGACGACCGAGATCGACGATGCATTCTCGGTGCGCGACCTGGGCGACGGACGCGGCGAGATCGGCATCCACATCGCGTGTCCCGCGCTGGCGATCGCGCGCGGCAGCCCGCTCGACGCGATTGCGCGCGTGCGCCTGTCGACCGTCTACATGCCCGGGCGCAAGATCACGATGCTTCCCGACGACGTCGTGCAGGCGTTCACGCTCGCGGCCGGACACACGCCACCCGCACTGTCGCTCTACGTGGAAGTCGATGCCGAAGGCAACCCGCTTCGTCAACGCACGTCGGTCGAGCGCGTGCCGATGGCCGCGAACCTGCGTCACGACGCGCTGACCGAAGCATTCGCGCAGCCGCCCGCGGCAGACGAGCCGCAATGGACGGCGCAATTGCGCGTGCTCTGGCGGCTTGCGCGGCGTCTTGCCGACAAGCGCGGCAAGGCGGACGTCGCACGGATCGACTACAACTTCGACGTCGACTGGCAGAGCGACGGCGCCGGCGAGCCGGGTCGCGTGACGATCGCGCCGCGCCCGCGCGGCAATCCGCTGGACAAGCTCGTGGCCGAGCTGATGATCCACGCCAACCACAGTTTCGGAAGGCTGCTCGGGCTCGCGCGCATTCCCGGGCTCTATCGCGTGCAGTCGGGCGGCAAGGTGAAGATGAGCACGCGCCCCGGCGAGCATCAGGGACTCGGCGTCGGGCACTACCTGTGGGCGAGCTCGCCGCTTCGCCGCTACAGCGATCTCGTCAATCAGCAGCAACTGCTCGCCGTGGTCGGCGAAGGCCGCGCGCCTTACGCCGACAACGATCCCGAGCTGTTCGCGGCGCTGGCCGATTTCGAGGCGACGTATTCGCAGTACGCGGAAATGCAGGACCGCATGGAGCGTTACTGGTGCCTGCGCTGGCTGCTGCAGGAGGGCGTGGAGGCGTGCGATGCGACGGTGATCCGCGACACGCTGGTCCGCTTCGAGCGCCTGCCGATCGTCATGCGCCTGCCCGGGATGGCGGCCCAGGCGCCCGACACGCACGTTCGCGTCGCGATCGGCCGCATCGACCTTTTCGATTGCGCGCTCGAGTGCCGCCTCGCAGGTACGGCCGGCCGGCCCGAGGCAGCGGCCTGATCGCGGCTCGCAGCCGTGGCAAAAGCGTTGGATCGCCGCCACGCGGAGCATACGTACCGATCGGCGGGCCGTCCGAAACACCATGACGGTGGCATAGGCACGCTACAATCGACCGGCCCAAGGTCCGTGGGAACCGAGCGCCGCCTTGCCAAGCCGCGTCGAAGCGTCGATGCCCGTCAACGATATCCCGGCCGCACAACGGCCGCGCGCGGCGTCGCCCGTACGCAAGGCGCGGCTTTCGGTGGCCGGCGCGCTGCCGCCGGCGCGCATTCCGATCGAGGCGCTGATCGCGCCGCGCCGCACGTCGACGATCACGATCGCGATCGCCGTCTCGGTGGCGCTGCACGCGATCGCGCTGTCGCTGCACTTCACGATCGGATCCGGGCACGACCACGATTCGAATCCACCGCTCGAAGTCGCGCTCGTCAATGCGAGGTCGGCGTCGAAACCGGTCAAGGCCGATCTGCTCGCGCAGGCCAATCTCGACGGCGGCGGCAATACCGAGCAGGACCGGCGCGCGAAGACGCCGCTGCCCGCGCTGGCCGAAACGCCGCGGCGCAACGTCGCGGTCGCGTCGTCGCGGCAGGAGGTGCCGGACAACACGACGCACGAGATGATGACGCAGCTGCGCTCGCCGACCGCGATCGCGACGCCCGAGCCGAAGCCGCTCGCCGATCCCGAGCCGACCGAGTCCCAGACCGCGAACGACGTCCTGCAGAAGACGCTCGAGGCCGTCCGGCTCGAGGCGAAGATCGCCCGCGACCTGGACGAGTACCAGAAGATCCCGCGGCGCAAGCACATCGGCGCGCAGGCGCGCGAGTATCGGTTCGCACGCTACGTCGAAGACTGGCGGATGAAAGTCGAGCGTGTCGGCAACCTCAATTATCCGGTGGCGGCGCGGCAGAAGAAGCTCTACGGGCACCTGATCCTCACCGTGTTCATCCGCGCCGACGGCAGCATCGAGAAGGTCGAGGTCAACCGCAAGTCGGGCCACCGCATTCTCGATGCGGCGGCGGTGAAGATCGTCGAGATGGCGGGTCCGTACGCGCCCTTTCCCGACGACATCCGCCGCGACACCGACATCCTGAGCATCACGCGCACGTGGACGTTCGCCCCGGGCAACGAATTCTCGAGCGAATGACGTTGTGAAGCGCAGGCGCGGGCTGACGCGGATGCTCGCGTTCGCGGCGGCTTTCTGCGTGCTCGCGACCGTCGCGCTGCACGCCTATTTCGCAGCGATGATCTGGTGGTGGCGCGACCATCCGCCGCGCGAGACCGCGTTCATGGCCGAGCGGATGAGCATGCTGCACGAGAAGGACCCGCGCGCGCGTCTTCGCTACAGATTTGTCCCGTACGCGCGGATCGCGACGCCGCTCAAGCGCGCGATGATCGCCGCCGAGGATGCGAAGTTCGTCGACCATGAAGGCTTCGACTGGGACGGCATCGCGCTCGCCCTCGAGAAGAACGAGAAGCGCGGACGCATCGTCGCCGGCGGCTCCACGATCACGCAGCAGCTTGCCAAGAACCTGTTTTTGTCCGGCTCGCGCACCTGGCTGCGCAAGGGCGAGGAAGCGGTCATCACGGTGATGCTCGAGGCGATGCTCGACAAGGAGCGCATCTTCGAGCTCTATCTCAACGTCATCGAGTGGGGCAGCGGCATCTTCGGCGCCGAGGCGGCCGCGCAGCACTATTTCGACGTTCCGGCCGCGCGCCTGTCGCCGGAGCAATCGGCGCGTCTCGCCGCGATGGCGCCGAACCCACGCTTCTACGAACATCATCAATCGGCGCCGGGACTCAACCGCAAGATCCGGATCATCCTCGCGCGAATGCCGGCAGCGGACTTGCCGTAAGCTTCCTCGATGCCCGAGGGAATCAGCGAGCCGCACGAGCGTGTTCAGGACGCACTCGCCGATGTCACCGCGCTTCTGCGCAAGGCGAGGCTCGTCGAGGGCCTGATCCACGAGCAGCACGGCAACGCGCCACAGACCGCGCGTGACGCGGTCGAGGAGAGCGCGGTCGCCCGGCAGAACAAGGCCGATCTCGAGCGGACGCTCGCCCGGCTGCACCCGGCCGACATCGCGCACGTGCTCGAAGCGTTGCCGCTCGACGAGCGACTCTACGTCTGGGATCTCGTCAAGGCCGACCGCGACGGCGAAATACTCGTCGAGGCGTCGGACGCCGTTCGCGAATCGCTGATCTCGTCGATGAACACCGACGAGCTCGTCGCGGCGACCGAGGCGCTGGACGCCGAGGAAATTGCCGAGCTCGCGCCGGACCTCCCGCAAGAGGTGATCGACGATCTCTTCCAGAGCCTGCCCGTCGAGGAGCGCGAGCAGCTGCGGGCGGCGATGTCGTTCGACGAGAGCATGGTCGGCGCGTGGATGGACTTCGACGACGTCCAGGTGCGTCCCGACGTCACGCTCGAGGTCGTGCTGCGGTACCTCCGGCGCTTCGAGGAGCTGCCGTCGCAGACCGATCAGCTCTTCGTCGTCGACCGCGACGAGCGCCTGCAGGGCGTGCTGCCGCTTCGGCGGCTCATCGTGAGCCAACCGGACACACGCGTCGCTGACGTGATGGAGCCGCCGATCGTGCGGCTGCTGCAGCACGAGCCGGTCGAAACCGCGGCGAGCGCGTTCGAGCGCTACGACCTCGTGTCGGCGCCCGTCGTCGACACGAACGGCAAGCTCGTCGGCCGCGTCACCGTCGACGAAGTGCTCGACTTCGTGCGCGAGCGAAGCGAGGAGGAAATGCTCGCGTTCGCCGGGCTGCGCGGCGAGGAGGACGTGTTCGCATCCGTATGGAAGTCGTTCCAGAACCGGTGGGCATGGCTCGCGGTGAACCTGGTGACGGCGTTCGTCGCCTCGCGCGTGATCGGCATCTTCGAAGGGTCGATCCAGCGCCTGGTCGCACTCGCGACGCTGATGCCGATCGTCGCGGGCATCGGCGGCAATTCGGGCAACCAGACGATCACGATGATCGTGCGCGCCGTCGCGCTCGGGCAGGTGAGCCGCGGCGAGTCGCGCCAGCTGATTCGCAAGGAGCTCGCCGTGTCGCTTTTGAATGGTCTCATCTGGGGCGGCGTGATGGGCGTCGTCGCGGTGATGCTCTATCGCCAGCTGCTGCTCGGCGTCGTGATGGTGCTCGCGATGACGCTCAACCTGCTGCTCGCGGCGCTGATGGGCGTGCTGATTCCGATGACGATGATGAAGTTCGGCCGCGATCCGGCGGTCGGCTCGTCGGTGATGATCACCGCCGTCACCGATTCGGGCGGCTTCTTCATCTTCCTCGGCCTCGCGACGCTGATCCTGATGTAGCCGATCCCCGACACTTTCGTGGAATAGCGGCGGCGAAGCGGTTGTTTGCGGGCGTGCCGTGACTCGATTTTCGTGCGAAAGCGTTCGCTGTGATCGACAACCGCGTCGAGCTTCGTGCGACGCGCGGGAGCGCGTCGGCGCTCGCGCAGGCGGCGGGGGCATAACGGTTCGGGACCGGTCGGCGTAACATGCTCACCGCAGTGAACGGCGCAATGGCGCCGGCTGCGAAGGCCCGCGTGGCGGGCCCGCCAACGATGAGCGTCGACGCCCCGCTGCCGCACCCCGATCTCGTTGCCGCGATCCCGCGCCTGCGTCGCTATGCGCGCGTGCTGACCGGCGACGCGACGCGCGCCGACGATCTCGTGCAGGAGACGCTCGCGCGCGGCTGGGAGAAGCGCCGGCTGTGGGCTGCGGGCACCGATCTTCGCGCCTGGCTATTCACGATCATGCACAACGTGTTCGTCAACCAGCGCGCGCTCGCCGCGCGCGATGCGCAGAACGTCTCGCTCGACGGCGATGGCGAGGCGGGTGCCGCATGGCAGGTTTCGGTGCGCGCGCCGCAGCAGGCGCACGTCGAGCTTGTGGAAGTGCTGCGCGAGCTGTCGCGATTGCCTGCCGAGCAGCGCGAGGTGCTGGTGCTCGCCGCGGTCGAGGAGATGCGTTACGACGAAATTGCCGCGATCCTGTCGATTCCCGTCGGCACCGTCATGTCACGCCTGTCGCGCGCCCGCGCGAAGCTGCGCCGGTCGATGGCGTCGGAAAGCGATCCGGTGACCCCGCTGAAAATCGTTCGATGACCTTGCCATGACGAGTCCGATCAGCGACGACGACATCCAGGCGTTTGCCGACCGGCAACTGCCGGCGGACCGGCGCGCGGTGGTCGAGCAGGCGCTTGCCGGCGATCCTGCGCTGGCGGCGAAGGTGCGCGACATCGAGCGGCAGAATGCGTGGCTTCGCGACGGGCTCGACGCGCTCTTGATCGAAGCGCTGCCGCAGCGGCTCGTCGAGGCGGCGCGAGCGCCGCGCGGTCCGCGCCGCACGTGGCGCTGGCTGGCGGCGTCGGGCTTCGCCGCGGCCGCGACGCTCGTGGTCGGTTTCGGCGGCGGTTGGTATTGGCGCGACGCGCAACTCGAGATCGCCGGCACGCCGACGACGTTCGCGCGCCAGGCGGCGTTCACGCACGCGCTTTATGCGTCGGACGTCAATCGTCCGGTCGAGATGTGGGCGCCCGAGGAGAAGCGGCTCGTCACGTGGCTTTCGAAGCGCCTCGACTACCCGCTGCACGCGCCCGACCTGAACAGCCTGGGCTACTCGCTCGTCGGCGGTCGCCTCGTCGCCGGCAACGAGCGCCCGACGGCGCTCTTCATGTACGAGAACGCTGCGAAGGAGCGTCTCACGCTGCAGGCGCGCAAGCAGCCGCCCGGCACCGACGAGACCGCCTTCCGTTATGCGGTCGAGGACGGCATCGGCGTCTACTACTGGATCGACGATCGCTGCGCTTACGCGCTGTCGGGCAGGCTCGACAAGCCACAGCTTCTCGCGATCGGCCGGCTCGTCTACGCGCAGCTCAACACGTCGGAACCGCCGAAGTAGCGGAGGTCGGGGCGTACAATACGCGCGCGCGTTTGATCGCGCGCCCGTCGCGCTGCCGTGATCGCCAATCTCATCGCACCGAAGTTCATCGTGCTGTACGTCTTCCTGGCGTCGGCGCTCTACGTCCATTTCCGCGGCCGCGTCCGCCACAGGCTGACGAAGCAGTTCGCCGATCATTCGACGATCATGGCGCCGTACAACGCGCTGATGTACCTGTTCTCGGCGGTGCCGGCGAAGCCGATCCTCGATCCGCGCAGTCTCCCGCAGCTCGACGTGCTGCGCGCGAACTGGCAGACGATCCGCGACGAGGCGCTGTCGCTCGTCGACGAGGGTCACATCCGCGCGGCCACCGGACACAACGACCTGGGCTTCAACTCGTTCTTCAAGAACGGCTGGAAGCGCTTCTACGTGAAGTGGTACGGCGAGCCGCTGCCCTCGGCGCAGGCCGCCTGTCCTAAAACGGTCGCGCTCGTCGAGTCGCTGCCGACCGTCAATGCCGCGATGTTCGCGCTGCTGCCGCCCGGCGGAAAGCTCAATCGCCATCGCGATCCGTTCGCGGGGTCGCTGCGCTATCACCTGGGGCTCGTCACGCCGAACTCCGAGGAATGCCGGATCTTCGTCGACGGCCAGCCGTATTCGTGGCGCGATGGCGAGGATCTGCTGTTCGACGAGACGTTCATCCACTCCGCGGAGAACAAGACCGACACGACGCGGATCATCCTGTTCTGCGACGTCGAGCGGCCGCTTCGCACCCGCGTGATGCAGGCGGTGAACCGCTTCGTCAGTCGCACGGTGATTCGCGCCGCGTCGACGCAGAACACCGAAAACGAGCCGGTCGGCGCGTTGAATCGGATTTACGCGCTGTTCGGCCAGGGGAGCGATCTGCTGAGCCGCCTGAAGCGGCGCAATCGCACGGCATTCCGGACCGTCAAGTACGCGCTGATCGCGGCGCTCGCGTACTGGATATTCATCTACTGACGAGACGTTGAAAAAGCGCCGGCATCGACCGGCGCTTTTTCGCAGATAGCGGCAAACCGCGCGCTCGGCGTTCGCTTCTACTCGCTCGAGCTTCCGCGGCGTCCACTCGACCGCGTACTGCCCGACGAGGTGCCGGACGTGCCACTGCTCGACGTGTCCGACGTGCCTTCCGTCCGCGACTCGCTGCCGCGCTGAATGCGCAGCCGGTTGTCGACGTCCTTGACGCCCGGAATCGAATCGACCATCTCCTCGAGCATGTACTTCGAGTAGCGGTCGTCGACGGTGCCGTCGAGCGTGACGACACCGTTCGATACCTCGACCGAAACTTCGCTCACGTCGAAGTTTTCGTTCGCATACATGCGCTCGGAGATGTCCTCCTTCAGGCGCTCGTCGGAACGCTCGTAACCCTTCGGACCACGGCGCATCGAGCGCCGCGGACCATGACGTTCACCGTAGGTCGACTGGCCGTAACCCCCGGACGTCGAAGCACCGTAGCCCGCGGAAGAGCCGTAGCCGCCGGACACCGAAGAGCCGTAACCCCCGCCCATCTGCTGGCCGCTCCACGAGCCGCCCGGGCGCCCCTGCCCGTACGTCGTGCCGCCGCCCGATTGCTGATACCCGTAGCCGCTCGTCGTGCCGCCTTGCTGATAGCCGCTCTGGCCGCCGTAGTAGCGCTCGCCGCCATGGTCTTCCTGGCCGTAGGTCCCCTGGCCGTAGCGAGGCGCGCCGTAACCATGGCCTCCATACTCCTGATCACGGTAGTTCTGGCCGGCATAGTGCTGGCCACCGCCTTGACGCTGTCCGGGGCCTTGCTGCCCGTAACCCTGCTCGCCATACCTCTGGCCGTAACCTTGGCTGTAACGCTCGCCGCCGTATCCCTGGCTGCCGTACCGCTCGCTGCCATAGTCGCGATTGCCGAAGCGCTGGTCGCCGTAGTTCTGTCCGTATTGGCCGCGCTGCGAGCCACCTTGCGATCCGCCCTGGTATTGCTGCGCGCCACCGGCGCCTCGCCCGCCATAGCCGTAGCCCTGCGAGCCGCCTTGCGAACCGCCTTGGTAACCCTGCCCATACCCGCGACCCTGATCGTGGGTGCCCTGGCCGTACCAGTCATCCGACGCGCGAGAGCGATCGCCCTGTGGATCGAATTGCGCGTCGTTGCGATCCTCGTAGCTGCCGGGTTGCGAGCCGCGTCCCTGCCAGCTTCCACCCGCTGACGCGTGTCGCTCGTTGTCCGCTCCCTGTCCGAAACGATCGTCCCGGGATTCGCGCGAAATGCGATCGCGCTCGTTGCTGCCGTTTGCCATGACCACTCCTCTCGATGTGTTGGCCTGCGGCTCGCTTCGCCGCAAGCGAACAGCAGATGGCGCAAGCTCTGTGCCCCGCCTCTCCCGAGGCAAAACGACGCGCTGCATCGTACGTCGCGAAACTTTTACCGGGAAGTTTGCAAATGCGCGATATCGTCGCGAATTCCGCCGCGAAGTCGCACGCGCGTTCAGCGACGTGCGTCGATGCCGGGCGCGCGCCGCGCGAGCAGGCTAGAGCGTGACCATGCCGCGCGGGGTGCGCAGCATCGCCGCGAGTCGCGGCGATCGTCCGTACGTCACCTTGAGCGTTTCGGAAAGTCCGAGTGCGCCGAGCGCGCGGCGCGCGCCGGCGGGCTCGGGGTGCTCGCCGGCCAGCGCGACGAGCCGCAGTCCACGGTCCGGCAGCGCATCGGCGGGATGGAGACGTCCGGACCATTGAATCAGCGTCGGCACGAGGCCGCGCTCGCGCATGTGGCCGTCATCCGGCACGGTGAGGCTCCATTCGAAATCGCCGCGGCGCATCGGCGTGATCGTGCCGAGCCCGATCGGACTTCGCGCTGCGTCGGCTTCGATGTCGCGCGTGCGGGCCGCCCAGTGGATCAGTGAGGGCGCTTCGGCAAGCTGCGCGCGCATCCGTGGATCGTCGAGATCGAACCAGCGCGGACGCGCAGGCGTCGCGCCCGACGGATCGATCGCGATGACTTCGAGGTAGAGCTTCGGCCCGAGCCCGACCAGCGCGTTGTGCGTGCCCATCGTGACGTGCTGCCCGCCCGGCTGCATCGGCACGCCAAGCCGATCCTCGACCCAGGCAACACCGGACGCAAGCGACGCCGCCGCGACGACCAGGTGATCGGGCGCGAGATCGGGCGGCGCGCGATGTTCCGTCATCACCCGTCGTGTTGCGGCTCGTCCGCGGCGAAATCGAGCTCGATGCGCGCGCCGTTCGGATCGTGGAAGAACACCTGCCACGTGCCGGCGCCCGGAAGCCTGCGGCACGTGTGCGCGATGTCGCGCGAGGCGAGGAGCGCGAGCGTGTCGGAGAGATCGGTCGCCGAGAATGCCATGTGATCGATGACGCCGGGCTTCAACTCGTCGCGCTCGCGGCCGCCGACGACGTGCAGGATCGCTTCGCCGCCCGCATAGAGCCATGCGCCGGGAAACGTGAGCGGTGGTCGCGGCCCCTCGGTGAGCCCGAGCAGGTCGCGATAGAACTCGACCGTCGTGCGCACGTCGTCGGTCAGGATCGTGAAATGGTTCATCGCGGTGGCGGCCATCACTATCGTCCTCGCAAACGTCGAAGGCGGATTATGTCAGTCGCGACGATCGCGGCCAGGCCGGCCGGCAGCGACGGCCGCTTCGAGCTCAAGCCAGGGCCGCCTTGACGTCGCCGACGAAGCCGACAGTTCGCTGCCGCACAGGTACGCGAGCACCATCTGCTGCACGTGGCGCCGTCGGGCGTCGAGCCATGCCGGATCGGTGATGTCGCGATTGAACGTGATCGACAGCGTGTAGCGGTTCGACACGTGCACGTAGCAAAGCGACAGCATGCTGACGTAGAGCTGCAGCGCGTCGACGTCGCGCGCGTAGACGCCTTCGCGGCGTCCGCGCTCGAGCAGGTCGCGGATCGCCTCGAGCAGCGGCGCCGACGCGCGCGGCACCACCTGCGACTTGCGCAGGTACTTGCCGCGCAGCAGGTTCTCGTTGCCGAGCAGCGCGACGAACTCGGGATGCCGGCCCAGGTGATCCATCGTGAATTCGACGAGCCGCAGAACGCCGGTGACCGGGTCGAGGTGTCCGAGATGGAGGCGGCTCTCCTCGAGGCGCAACTCGCCGAACACGCGCTCGAGCACGGCGATGTAGAGCTTCTCCTTGCTGCCGAAGTAGTGGTAGATCATCCGCATGTTGCAGCCGGCGCGCTTCGCGATCTGGTCGATCCGCGCGCCGATGTAGCCGTGCCGGCAGAACTCGACGATGCCGGCGCGCAGCACGCGGTCGCGCGTCATCATCGGGTCGCGCTTGCGTGGCGCCGCCGGCATGTCGGGCTGCACGGCGGTTCGCGGTCGCATCATGACGCGGCCTGCGGACGGTGCAGCGACGCCGGTGCGCGGCTCACCGTCATCCGGCCGCGCTTGAACACATAAAGCGGTGCAGCGATTTCGGCGACGGCCTGCGCCGCGTTTTCGCAATCGAGCACGGCCAGATCCGCGGTGGCGCCGACGTCGATGCAATGATCGGTAACGCCGAGAATCTGCGCCGCGCGCTGCGTCACCATCCGGTGGCAGAGCGTGAGCTCGTCCCGCTCTCCGAGTTGCGCGATGTTCGCGTAGAGATTGGCCATGCGCACGAGCGAGCAGTCGCCGAACGGCGTGAACGGGTTCAGCACGTTGTTCGTCGCGAGCGACGCGTTCACGCCGGCCTTCACGAGGCGATGCACGGGTGCGACGCCGCGCGGCACGTCGCGGTCGATGCCGCGCCCCATCAGGAAAAGGTCGGTCGACGGCAGCACGGTCACCGCAACGCCCGCATCGGCGAGCATCGTCGCGATCGCGTCGAAGCGCGCCGCCGGCAATGCGGACAGCGTGGTGGCGTGGCCGATCGCGACGCGTCCTTCGTAGCGATGCTCGCGCGTCTTCGTGCAGACGTACTCGATGTCCATTTTCGCGACGTCGAGCGTGAAGTCGAGGTGCATGTCGACAGGAACGTCGAAGTCGCGCGCGATCGCGAAGATGCGGTCGATCTGTCCGTGCGGGTCGCGATCGACGTACGGCGCCGCGCCGACGACGCGTGCGCCGCGACGAAGCGCGGCGACGATCAGTTCGTCGGTGCCCGGATTGTCGGTCAACCCTTCCTGCGGAAATACGCAGAGCTCGAGGTCGATCGCCCAGGCGTATTCGTCGACCAGCGCGAGCACGGCGTCGAAGCCGCGCAACCCGATGCCGGGATCGACCTCGACATGCGTGCGCATCCGCGTCGTCCCCTGCAGGATCGCGCGCTCGAGCGTGCGCGCGGCGCGCGCATGCACGTCGTCGGTCGTGAACGCGGCCTTCGCGTTCGCCACTTCGCGGATCGCTTCGGCCAGCGTGCCTTCGCGCGCATGGCAACGGTCGACGATGCACGACTTGTCGAGGTGCACGTGCGTCTCGACGAAGCCCGGCGAGACGTAACGGCCGCCGATGTCCAGCGTGTCGTCACCGTTGCGCACGCTGCCGGCCGGCTCGATCGCGCGGATGCGACCCGCGCCGATCGCAACGTCGACGAGATCGTTGCGTCCATCGATGCGCGCATTGCGGATGACGGAATCGATTCGTTCCATTACCCGAGATACGCCTTCTCGAGCGCCGCGTCGTTGCGCACGTCGTCGGCCGATCCCTGCTGCACGACGCGGCCCGACTGGATCACGTACGCGCGGTCGGCGATCGACAGCGCGAGGCGCGCCATCTGGTCGACGAGCAGGATCGTCGTGCCTTCGCTGCGCAACTGCTCGAGCACGCGATAGAGGCCCTCGACGATCGCCGGCGCGAGCCCGAGCGACGGCTCGTCGAGCAGCACGATCTGCGGCCGCGCGGCGAGGCCGCGCGCAATCGCGAGCATCTGCTGCTCGCCACCGGACAGCAGGCCGGCGCGCCGCTCGCGCAGCTTGTCGAGCATCGGAAAGCGCGCGATCACGCGCTCGACCTCGGCGGCGGCCTCGCGACGGTCGAGCGCGAGCGCGCCCATCAGGATGTTGTCGACGACCGACAGTTCCGGAAATACCTGCCGGCCTTCGGGCACGAGCGTGATGCCGTTTCGCGCGATCCGATGCGCGGAAAAGACGCCGATGTCGCGGCCGAGCAGCAGCACGCGGCCCGTCACCGGCCGATGCAATCCCGCGATCGCGCGCATCAGCGTGGATTTCCCCGCGCCGTTCGCGCCGAGCAGTGCAACCAATTCGCCGCGCTTCACGTCGAGCCTGATGTCCGACAGCACCGGAATCGCGCCATAGGCGGCGCCCACGGTGTCGACGGCGAGCACGACCTCGCCGCTTTCGCTTCGTCCCGACGTTCGCGCGATCGCCAGGTCGCCCTCGCCGAGATACGCCGCGCGCACGTCGGCGTTCGCGCGCACCTCGGACGGCGTTCCAGCCACGATGCGCCGGCCCGCATCGAGCACGACGACATGATCCGAGATGCCCATCACGAGGCTCATGTCGTGCTCGATGATGATCACCGCGACGCCCATCTTCGCGATGCGCCGCAGCAGCTCGCCGAGGCGCTTCGTGTCGCCTTCACCGAGGCCGGCCGCCGGCTCGTCGAGCATCAGGACGCGCGGCCGCGTCGCGAGCGCGCGCGCGATCTCGACGAGGCGCCGGTCGACGTGCGGCAGCTCGCTTGCGAGACGATCGACCGGGCCGCGGTAACCGACGAATGCGAGCAGCGCACCGGCGAGAGTGCGCACATCGTCGGCGGCCCCGCTCGCCGAGATTGCCTCCCGCAATCCGCCGAGCTCGCCGCGACGCAGCGCGATCAAGACGTTCTCGAGCACGGTCATCCGGGCGAAGAGCTGCGTCGTCTGGAACGTGCGTGCGATTCCGGCGCGAGCGATCCTGTAGGTGATGCCGCTCGGCAACGCTTCACCGCCCAGTGCGACCGTGCCGCGGTCGGGACGATAGAAGCCGCCGATCAGGTTGAGCAGCGTCGTCTTCCCCGCGCCGTTCGGCCCGATGATGCTCGTCACCTGCGAAAGTCCTGCCGCAAGCGACACGTCCTTCACCGCTTGCGTGCCGCCGAACGCGATCGCGAGGTTCTCGACGCTCAGCCCTTCGGTCGCCGATCGCTTCGCGTCGCGCGCGAGAAAAGCGGCGACGCGCCGATCGTCGGCGTGCGCAAGCTGCGCCCCGCCGCGGCGCAAGCGGCGCTCGAGCACGCCGATGATGCCCTCGGGCACGAGCCACAGCACGACGAGGAGCATTGCGCCGAAGAACAGCAGCCGGTATTCGGCGAGGAACGACAGGATCTCGGGCAGCAGCACGACGACGACCGCGCCGGCGACGGGTCCGAGCACGGTACCGGCGCCGCCGACCAGCACGACGAGCAGGAACGTGATCGACTGGAAGAAGGGAAACGACTCGGGGCTCACGAAGTTGCTGAGGATCGCGAAGATCGCGCCCGCGATGCCCGCGAGGAAGGCCGAGACGACGAACGCGACGGTGCGGATCGCGACGAGGTTGAGTCCGATCGATTGACTCGCGACTTCGGCATCGCGCGTCGCGCGCATCGCGAGTCCCCACGTGCTGCCGCGCAGACGGGCGAACAGCACGAGCAGCACCGCGAGCAGCGCGAGCGCTGCGACGCCGATGCCGAACTCGTCCATCGCGAGGCCTGCGAACGTCGGCCGCGGAATGTTCATGATGCCGTTCCAGCCACCGGTCAGGCCCTTCGTCTCGGCCGCGCTCTGCTCGATCACGAAGCCGAACGCGATCGTCACCATCGCGAGATACGGGCCACGGACGCGAAGCGCGGGCACGGCGAGGAGGGCGCCGGCAATCGCGGCGGCGATGCCCGCGAGCGGCAGCACGGGCCAGAAGCTCCAGCCGTAGCGTGTCGTCAGGATCGCGCACGTATAGGCGCCGATCGCGTAGAAGCCGACGTGGCCGAGCGACAACTGCCCGGCGAGACCGAGCAGCACGTTGAGACCGACGCCGACGATCGCGGTGATCGCGACCATCGCGATCACGTATTGCTGATAGCCGTTCGCGAAATACGACGCGACGCCGGCCAGCACCGCGAGGCCCGCGATCGTGGCGTACAGCGCCTGCGGCGAGGCGATGCGTGTCGCGTGGCCCGCGTCGCTCACGGCATCGAACGGCGCACTCATACTTTCTTCACCCCTGCGCGGCCGAACAATCCGTCGGGCCGCAGTGCGAGCGCGACGATGACGAGGCCGAACGTCAGGATCTGCGTGTACGTCGAGCCGAAGGCGGCGGTGATCAGCGATTCGGCGCTGCCGTAGATCAATCCCGCGACCATGACACCCCACGGATTGCCGATGCCGCCGAGGATCGCGACGGCGAATGCCTTGATGCCGAAGAGCGTGCCCATGCTCGACGACACCGTGAAAAGCGGCGCAATGAGCAGGCCGGCGATGCCGGCGAAGAGTCCCGAGAGCGCGTAGGCACCGACAATAGCCGCGCGCACGTCGATGCCCATCAGCCGCGCGGCGTCGGGGTTCTGTACGATCGCGAGCATCGATTTGCCGGTTCGCGTGTGTCGTGTCATCAGATGCAGCGCGAGCGCGATCGCGAGACCGACGATCGGGATCGTGACCTGCAGCACCGACACGCGCAGGCCGCCGACCGAGAATGCTTCGGCGGTGAACGACGATTGCGGCATGCCGCGCGGGTCCTTGCCGAACGTGAACAGCACGATGTTCTCGAGCACGAGTCCGAGCGCAACCGTTGCCATCAGCCACAGATCGGAGCCGCGGCGCGCGAACGGCCGCACGCCGATCGCCTCGACGACGATGCCCCAGACGACACAAACGGCGAGCGCCGCGAGGATCGCGAGCACCCACGGCCAGCCCAGCGTCACGCCGAACGTGAATCCCATCACGGCGCCGAGCATCATCGTGCTGCCCTGCGCGAAATTGACGGTGTTCGAGACGGCGTACGTGACGTAGAAGCCGAGCGCGAGCAGGCCGTACATGCTGCCCAGGCCCACGCCGGTGACCAGCGCCGAGACGAAGAGATCCATTGACGGTCGGCGAAACGATGCCGCCGCGGCATTTCGCCGCGGCGGTGACGATCAGTCGGTACCCTCGATCAATGCACCGGAACGATCTTCGTGCCGTCGAAGCGTACGAAGATGTAGTCGTCGGGGCCGAGCGCGTCCTGATTCTTTTCGCTGAACGGCTTGTGGTACGTCTTGATCAGGCCCTGGTACTCGTCGATCTGATGCAGCGCCTGGCGCACCGCGTCGCCCTTCGTGCTGCCCGCCTTCTTGATCGCCAATGCGAGCAGATGCATCGCGTCGTACGCGTCGGCGACGCCGACCGGCGAGATGATGCCTTCGGGGCCGCTCACCTTGTACTTCTTCTCGAGCTCGGAGAGCACCTTCTTTCCGGTCGGCTTCTGGTCGCCGAAGAAGCTGTACGTCTGCACGAACACGACGTCACCGGCCGTCGGTCCCGCGAGTTCCGGGAAGCGGCCGCCGGACACGCCCCAGTGCGAAATCACCGGCACCTTCCAGCCCATGCGCTCGCGCGCCTTCATCACCTGCGCGCCCGGTGCTGCGTTCGCGACGAGGATCAGCGCGTCGGCACCCGCGTTCTTGAGGCGCGTCAACTGCGGCACGACGTCGACGTCGCGGTCCTCGAACTTCTCGACGCCCGCGAGCGAGACGCCGAGCTTTTGCGCTTCTTCCTTCAGGCCCTTCTCGTTCGACTCGCCCCACGGGTTGTTGATCAGGATGAGTCCCGGCTTCTTCGCGCCGTTCTTCTGCGCGTACTTGAGCAGCGCCTCGTCGACCATGACGTCGACGGCCGAGACGCGAAACGCATAGTTCTCCTTGGCGCCGTTGCGCGTGATCGGGGTGCCGGCCGCCCACACGCCCATGTACGGCACGTGCTCCTTGTTCGCAATCGGCACGATCGCGAGCGATACCGGCGTATCGAGGCCGCCGAAGATCGCCGCGACCTTCTCGTCGTAGATCAGCTCGCGCGCCGCGGTGGCGCCTTTCGGCGGGCTCGACTCGTCGTCGCGCTTCACGAGCGCGAGCGGGCGGCCGAGCACGCCGCCCTGCGCGTTGATTTCGTCGATCGCAATCGAAAGGCCTTGCGTGATCGCCTCGCCCGATTGGGCCGACGGCCCGGACAGCGCGGCGACGAGCCCGATCTTGATCGGATCGGCGGCGAGCGCCGACGTGGCGACGACGGCTGCGGCGACGCAAAGGCTTGCGCGCCAGATGCTGCGGGCACTGCGTGCGATTCCCATTTTCTCCTCCGAGCCAAGTAAGAAGTGCGTTACTTGCGGCCGCGCGGCCGCGCTTGCGTTCGCCCCGCCATGCTGCTCCAACTCGCGTCGGCTGTCACGCGTCCGCGTGCGTTGGACTAGTAAGAGAATTTTTACTATTCTAGGAACTGCCGGCGCGGCGTCAACGACTTTCGACGCGCCGCGCATTTCCGGCCTCTCGGGGAGGAGCCTCGATGACCAGTGCGGCACGTCCCGCGAGCGCGGGCATTTCGAATCGGGTCCTCGTGGCCGTCGGCGGCAACGCCACGCACCCCGACAACATCACCGGCACCACCGAGGAGCAGGAGGTCGTCGCGGCGAACGCCGCACGCGCGCTGTTGCCGCTGATGCAGCGTTCCGGCGAGCTTATCGTCACGCACGGCAACGGGCCGGTCGTCGGCAAGATCCTGATGCGCCAGATCCTGACGCGCGACAAGGTCGCGCCGATGCGCCTCGACATCTGCGTCGCGCATAGCCAGGGCGGCATCGCGTACCTGCTGATGCAGGCGATGGAGAACGAGCTTGCGAGCGCCGGCAGCGACCGGATCGTCGCGTGCGTGCTGACGCAGGTCGAAGTCGACCGCGACGATCCGGCGTTCGGCAACCCGAGCAAGCCGATCGGCCCGTTCTTCAAGGAGGTCGACGCACAAGCGCTGATCGCGCAGGGCTGGAACATGATGGAGGACGCGGGGCGCGGGTGGCGCTACGCGGTCGCTTCGCCACGGCCGCGCGCGATCGTCAATCTGCCGCTGATCGACACGATGGCGCGGATGGGAACGATCGTCATCGCGGGTGGCGGCGGCGGCATCCCGGTCGTGCGCGATGCCGAAGGCCGGTTGCATGGCGTCGAGGCGGTGATCGACAAGGACCTGACCTCCGCGTTCATGGCGAACCTGCTCGGCATCGATACGCTGATGATCCTGACGTCGGTGCCGCGCGTCGCGATCGACTTCGGCAAGCCGGGCCAGCGCGACCTCGGCACCGTCAGCGTGCGCGAGCTGGAGGCGTACCAGGCCGAAGGCCACTTCGCGCGCGGCAGCATGGCGCCGAAGATCGACGCGGTGCTGCGCTTTCTCGCGC
>DATNGN010000031.1:0-31247 GCA_035605875.1 Casimicrobiaceae bacterium | reverse complement strand
GCTGCCGTTGTCGCTTATCGGCGTCTTCCTCGCGCTGCTGCTGACCGGCACGACGCTCAACATCTTCTCGATCATCGGCCTCGTGATGCTGATGGGACTCGTGACGAAGAACGCGATCCTGCTCGTCGATTTTGCCAACCGTGCGCGGCGCGGCGGTGCGAGCCTGTCCGAGGCGCTGCTCGGCGCGGGACAGGTCCGGCTGCGGCCGATCGTGATGACGACCGCCGCGATGATCGGCGGCATGCTGCCGCTCGCGCTCGGTTTGGGCGACGGCGGTGAGCAGCAGGCGCCCATGGGCCGAGCGATCATCGGCGGCGTGATCACGTCGACGCTCCTGACGCTCATCGTCGTGCCGGTGATCTACGCCTATCTCGACGGCTGGTCGCAGCGGCGCATCGCACGGCGTGCACGCCGTGCCGGCCATGCGGTCGCGCCCGCAGCGCGCGGCGCCGACGACTGACGCGCGCAGCGGCGCATCGCACGGCGTGCACGCCGCGCCGGCCATGCGCTCGCGCCCGCAGCGCGCGGCGCCGACGACTGACGCTTCCGGCACCCGTATTCGCGTGCGAATCGTGCGCACGATACTGGTTGACCGTGTAATTAAACGGCCGTACAGTAACGGGCGTGACGCGCCCATCGCGCAACATCGATCGCCGGCTGCTCGAGGCGGGCCGCGAGCTCTATCCGGCCACCGGAATGGCCGGCCTGTCGGTGCGCAAGGTCGCCGAGCGCGCCGGTGTCAACCTCGGGATGTTCCATTATCACTTCCGCACCAAGGACGCCTTCGTGCGGCAGGTGCTGCAGGGCGCGTACGAGGAGATGTTCGCCAATCTCGAGCTCGCGGCGAGCGCGAAGGCCCCGCGTGCCGGACTGCGCGCCGCGCTGAACGTGCTCGGCCGCTTCGGCCGCGACCATTCGCGGCTGCTGCGGCGGCTCGTCTCCGAGGCGCTCGCCGGCGAGCCGTTGGCGCTCGAGTTCCTGCGCAACAACATGCCGCGTCACATCGCGGTGATCCTCGCGCTGATCGCCGCCGGCCAGCGCCAGCGCGCGCTGCGCCGGATGGCGCCGCACCAGGCGCTGGCATTCCTCGCGGGCAGCGTCGCGGCGCCGATCGTCGTCGTCGGCGCCATCGCGGAGCGCGCGATCGTGCCGGGCGTCACCAGCGATCTTGCCGCGCTCGTCGCGTCCGATGATGCGATCGCCGAACGTGTCGACTGCGCACTCGCCGGCATCGCGGCGAAGCCGCGCAGGAGCCGCGGATGATGCCGCGGGCGCACGTGCTTCCGATGCGTGCGCTGCCGCGGACGAGGTGTGCGCTGGCGCTCACGGCGCTCGTTGCGCTGGCCGGTTGCCACGACGCGACGCCGCCGGGTTATCCCGGTTACGTCGAAGGCGAATTCGTCCGGGTCGGCGCGCCGTTGTCGGGAACGCTCGCGACGCTCGCCGTGCAGCGGGGCATCCAAGTCGCGCAGGACGCGCCGCTGTTCACGCTCGAAAGCGAGCAGGAGCGCGCGGCGCGTGCCGAGGCCGAAGCGCGCGTGCGGCAGGCGCAGGCGACGCTCGCGAATCTCGAGAAGGCGAAGCGGCCGCCCGAAATCGCCGCGGCGCGGGCGCAGCTTGCGCAGGCGCAGGCGTCGGCGACGCAAAGCGAGGCCGATCTCGTGCGCACCGAGAAGCTCGTCGCCGACAAGTTCCTGCCGCCGCAGCAGCGCGACCAGGCGCTGGCGGCGCGCAATCGCGATCGCGCGCGCGTGGCCGAGCTGACCGAGCAGTTGCGGATCGCGAACCTGCCGGCGCGAACCGACGAGATCGCGGCGGCGGCCGCCGAAGTGAAGGCGGCGAGCGACGCGCTCGCGCAGGCGCAGTGGCGCGTCGAGCAGAAGTCGCAAACGGCACCGGCGGCGGGACTCGTCAACGACACGTTCTATCGGCTCGGCGAATGGGTGCCGGCCGGCGCTCCGGTCGTGTCGATCCTGCCGCCTTCGAACGTCAAGCTGCGCTTTTACGTGCCGGAAACGCTCGTCGGCACGCTGCGGATCGGCGGACCGGTGAGCGTGCGCTGCGACGGATGCGGCAGCGATATTCCCGCAAAGATCCGCTTCATCGCGCCGCAGGCGGAGTACACGCCGCCGGTCATCTACAGCCGCCAGAACCGCGCGAACCTCGTGTTTCTCGTCGAGGCGTGGCCCGATGCGCCGAACCCGGCACTGCATCCGGGGTTGCCGGTGGAGGTGGCGCTTGGCGCCGCGGCTCACGAATGAACGCGGGCACCGGCACCCCTCACCCCATCCCTCTCCCCGCGCGCGGGGAGAGGGTGCCGAGCGCACGCGAGGTGGGTGAGGGCGCACGTGAGTTGGCCATCGACGTGCGCGGGTTGACCAAGCGCTATGGCGGACGTGCGGTCGTCGACCACCTCGCGATTCGCGTGGGCCGCGGATTGATCTTCGGCTTCCTCGGTCCGAACGGCAGCGGCAAGACCACGACGATCCGGATGCTCTGCGGATTGCTGACGCCGGACGAGGGCGAGGGCACCTGCCTCGGCTACGACCTGCGGCGCGACGCCGCGGCGATCAAGCGCGAGGTCGGTTACATGACGCAGCGCTTCAGTCTCTACGAGGATCTGTCGATCGAGGAGAACCTCGATTTCGTCGCGCGGATGTACGAAGTGCGCGATCGCCGGCAGGCGATCGGGGCGACGCTCGCGCGCCTCGGCCTGTCACGGCGTCGCGCGCAGCTCGCGGGCACGCTGTCGGGCGGATGGAAGCAGCGGCTCGCGCTCGCCGCCTGCATGCTGCACGACCCGCAATTGCTGCTGCTCGACGAGCCGACCGCCGGCGTCGATCCGAAGGCACGCCGCGATTTCTGGGAGGAGATCCATGCGCTCGCGGCCGACGGCATCACCGTGCTTGTCAGCACGCACTACATGGACGAGGCGGAGCGCTGCCACCGGCTCGCGTACATCAACCTCGGCAAGCTGCTCGTCGAAGGTACGCCGGAGGACGTCATCGCGCACTCGCGCCTGACGACGTGGCTCGTCTCGTTGCGTGCCGGCGGCGACGAGCGCGCGCTGGCGGAGCTTGCACGCGAGTTGCGCGAAGCGCCCGGGGTCGACACCGTGATCCCGTTCGGCCTCGCGCTTCGCGTATCGGGCCACGATGCACGCGCGCTCGACGCTGCGCTGACCCCGATCGCAACGCGGGCGCCGTTCGCAGTCGAGCGCGCGGCGACGTCGCTCGAGGACGTCTTCGTCAATCTGATGCAGCAGGCGCCGAATGAACATCCCCCCACGCTCGCTCCGCTCGCTGCCCCCCGGGGGGCGGGTCAGTCGCTTGGGACGGCCCGGCGCGACTGATGGCTGACGCGCGTCCGCATTTCTCGTTCGCGCGCGCCTATGCGATCGCGCTCAAGGAATTCGTCCAGATGCGCCGCGACCGCCTGACGTTCGCGATGATCGTCGGCATTCCGATTGCGCAGGTGCTGCTGTTCGGCTTCGTGATCAATACCGACCCGAAGGGATTGCCGACGGCGATCGTCGATTACGACCGCACGCAACTGACGCGCAGCATCGCCCGCACGCTTGCGAACACCGGCTACTTTTCGATCGTCGCCGCGCCACGCGACAGCGACGCCGCCGATGCGATGCTCGCGCGCGGCGAAATCCAGTTCGCTGTCGTGTTCCCGTCCGATTTCTCGCGCAGGCTGATCCGCGGCGAGCGTCCCAGCCTGCTGATCGCTGCCGACGCGACCGATCCCGCCGCGACGAGCAATGCGCTCGCCGCGCTGGCGCAGGCGGGGTCGAACGCGCTCGCGCACGACCTCGTCGGGCCGCTTGCGCAGCTTGCGCCTCAGGACCCGCCGTTCGTGCTCGACGTGCAGCGCCGCTACAACCCGGAGGGCGTCACGCAATACAACATCGTTCCCGGCCTTCTCGCGGTGATCCTGCAGCTCACGATGGTGATGATGACGGCGTTCGCGATCACCCGCGAGCGCGAGCGCGGCACCTACGAGGGGCTGCTCGCGACGCCCGTTCTGCCGCTCGAAGTGATGGCCGGCAAGATTTCGCCGTACATCGTCGTCGGCCTCGTGCAGTCGGCGATCATCCTGCTCGCCGCGCGCTACCTTTTCGACGTGCCGATGCAGGGCAGCCTGGCGCTGCTCGGCGCGACGATGATGCTCTACGTCGCGGCGCTGCTCGGATTGGGCTACGCGATCTCGACGATGGCCGAGAACCAGCTGCAGGCGATGCAGATGACGTTCTTCTTCTTCCTGCCCACGATGCTGCTGTCGGGGTTCATGTTTCCGTTTCGCGGCATGCCGCAATGGGCGCAGTGGCTGGGCGAGCTCTTCCCGGCGACGCATTTCCTGCGCATCGTCCGCGGCATCCTGCTCAAGGGCAACGGCGGGGCCGACATCCTTTCTCACGTCTGGCCGATCGCGATCTTCATGGCGGCCGTGACCGCGCTCGCGATGTGGCGCTACCGCCAGACGCTGGATTGAGCATGCCCGTTGCTATAATGGCGCGCGTTTTCACGCCCCGTCGCAATGTCACGCTTCGATTACGAGCAGGCGCGATTCAACATGATCGAGCAGCAGATCCGTCCGTGGGACGTGCTCGATCCGCGCGTGCTCGACCTGCTGTCGGCCGTTCGCCGCGAGGATTTCGTGCCGCCCGCGTATCGGACGCTCGCGTTCGCCGATCTCGAATTGCCGCTGCCGAACGGCTTTCGCATGTGGACGCCGAAGATGGAGGCGCGGGTGCTGCAGGAGTTGATGGTGCAGTCGAGCGATCGCGTGCTCGAGATCGGCACCGGCAGCGGCTATCTCACCGCGCTGCTCGCGAGCGAAGCAGGCGACGTGACGAGCGTCGAGATCGATGCGCCGACCGCGACGGACGCGCATGCGAAGCTCGCACGGCACGGATTCACGAACGTGCGCGTCGAAGTGGGCGACGGCGCGCGCGGCTTCGGCAACGAGACGTACGACATCATTGTGCTGACCGGCTCGACGCCGCTTCTGCCCGAGCGCTTCTACGATCAGCTGTCGGCAGCCGGCCGCATCTTCGCGGTCGTCGGCGAGAAGCCCGCGATGCGCGCGCGCCTCATCCATTCGGAGGCGCCGGGCGCCAGGACGGCCACCGACCTCTTCGAGACGGTGATCGAGCCGCTTGTCAACGCCGCCGCGCCCGCGCGGTTCGAATTCTGATCGTCGCCGCATTGCCCGCGGCGAATCGCGCGGCAGACGCCGTTTCACGCACCCATGCCCATCGCCCATGAAGCGTTCGACGCCCGTTGCGTTTGCCTGTCTCGTTGCCGCCTTCACGTTTTCTTCGTACGCGGCGGCGGAGGACCTGCTCGCCGTCTATCGACAGGCGCTGCAAAGCGATCCGACGCTCGCCGCCGCGCGCGCGAACTGGGACGCGACGCAGGAGCGCGTGCCGCAGGCGCGGGCCGGTCTTCTTCCGAACGTGTCGCTGTCGGCGAGCACGAATGCGAACTACTTCGGCACGAACCTCGACAGCGATCCGCATACCAGCATCAATCGCGGCTTCGGCTTCGGCGGGCTCACCGTTTCGGCGTCGCAGCCGCTGTATCGCTACGCGAATACCGTCGCGTACAGCCAGGCGGTCGAGCAGGTGCGTCAGGCCGATTACACGCTCGAATCGGCGAAGCAGGACCTGATCCTGCGCGTCGCCACCGCCTACTTCAACGTGCTGCTCGCGCAGTTCACCGTCGAGCTCGCCGAAAGCCAGAAGGCGGCCGTGTCCGAGCAGCTCGCGCAGGCGAAGCGCAACTTCGAAGTCGGCGTCGCGACGATCACCGACACGAACGAGGCGCAGGCAAAGTACGACGCGATCGTCGCGCAGGAGATCGGCGCGCGCAACGACCTCGAGAACCAGCGGACGGCACTGCGCGCAATCATCGGCCGCACGCCGGGCGAGCTCAAGCGGCTCGGACCGGGTTTCGAGCCGACGTTGCCGTCGCCGAACCGGCTCGACACGTGGGTCGATCGCGCGCTCGCGGACAATCTCGCCGTCCGCATCGCGCAATACAACGCCGACATCGCGACGCTCGAGATCGAGCGCCAGCGCGCCGGACGGCTGCCGACCGTCGACCTCGTCGCCAGCGCGAACGCGCAGGCGTTCAGCGCGTCGGTCAATGCGAACGCCTCCGGCGAGCAGCATCAGCTCGCGGTCGGTCTCGCGGTGACCGTCCCGCTGTACACGGGCGGCTTCGTCGATTCGAAAGTGCGCGAGGCGTTCGCGCTGCAGGAGAACGCGCGGCAGAACCTCGAGGTCGCGCGGCGCAACGCGCTCTTCAGCGCGCAAACCGGATTCACGGGTGTCACGAGCGCGGCGGCTTCGGTGAAGGCGTTCGAGCAGGCGCTCGCGTCCGCGCAAACCGCATACGAATCGAACAAGACCGGCCTCGAAGTCGGCGTGCGCACGAACCTCGACGTGCTGAACACGCAGCAGAACGTCTTCCAGGCGCGGCACGATCTGGCGCAGGCGTATTTCAACTACCTGCTCGGCGTGCTGCGGCTCAAGTCGGCAGTCGGCACGCTATCGGAGCAGGACCTCGAGGACGTGAATCGCCGGCTTCAGGGATAGGTGGAGGGTCGAGGATTCAGGATCGACGGGTTGGCGGAGGCGCGTGCATCGGGACGATTCCCTCGATCCTGGATCGCAGCTCCCGACCCCTAGATTCTTCCTTCCAGCCATGCCCACAACCGATCGGCGGCCCCGCGGTGCGCGGCCAGGAACGCTTGCGCATGGACTCGCATCGCCTCGCGCGCCGGCGCATCCTCGATAAGACGGGTCGCCTCGCGCCATAGCGCATCGGCGTCGCTCACGCGCAGCGCGGCGCCGGCAGCAATCGCGGCGTCCGCCGCGTGCGTGAAGTTGAACGTGTTCGGACCGACCAGCGTCGGCACGCCGGCTGCAATAGGCTCGATCAGGTTCTGGCCGCCGAGCGGCAGAAGGCTCCCACCGACGAACGCGACGTCCGCCGCGGCATAGTACGCGTGCATCTCGCCCATCGAATCGCCGAGGACGATCGCGACGTCGTCCGGTACGGCACGTGCATCGCTGCGGCGAACGAAGGACAGGCCGCGCGCGTCGAGCATCGCAGCGACGTCGCCGAAGCGCTGCGGGTGACGCGGTACGATCACAGCGAGCGTTCGCGGCGGCGGCGACGCGTGCGCGAGCGCATCGAGCAGCAGCGCTTCCTCGCCGTCGCGTGTCGATGCGAGAACGATCACCGGACGATTGCGGCCGAACGCGTCGCGAAGCTCGCGTCCGCGCTCGCGCATGGCCGGCGGCACGTCGATGTCGAACTTGAGATTGCCGGTGACGACGACGTCGTCCGCGCCGAGCGTGCGCAATCGCGATGCGTCGGCGTCGCTCTGCGCCGCGATGCCGGCGAGCGAGCGCAGCAACGGCCGCGAGAGCGCTGCGATGCTTGCGTAGCCTTGCGCCGAGCGTGCCGAGAGGCGCGCGTTGACGAGCAGCAGCGGCACGTTTCGTCGCGCTGCCGCGGCAGCCAGGTTCGGCCACAGCTCGGTCTCGACGAGCAGGCCTGCGCGCGGATGGAAATGCGCGAGGAAGCGATCGACGGCGAACGGAACGTCGTAGGGCAGCCATGCCTGCACGATGCGATTGCCGAACAGCGCGCGTCCGGTGTCGCGGCCGGTCGCCGTCATGTGCGTGAGCAGGATCGTGCGTTGCGGCTGCTCGCGCTCGAGACGCTCGATGAGGGGCGCGACGGCGCGCGTCTCGCCGACGGATACCGCGTGGATCCACAGGACGTCGTTGCCGACGGCGCGCGCGGCGCCCGAATAGCGGCCGAAGCGCTCACCGACGTGCGATCGATAGCCCGGCTCGCGGCGGCCGCGCCACCAAAGTCGCAGCGGCAGAAACGGCAGCGCGATCCACCACAGCAGCGTGTAGGCGGCGCGCGTGACCATCTCAGTCATGCTTCCCATGCTGCGAAAGCGGCAGCGAGCATGGGCATCGTTCCATCTCAGCAACGCGGCATGGCGCGCAGCAGCGCGACGGCGGCCGCGACGACGGCGTCGGGCGCGGGTGGCGCGCCGGCGTCGCCGACATCGCGCGCGTGCGGGCCGGCGATCGCGACACCGTGGCGCAAGCGGTCGGTGGCCGTGAAGATCGCGACGCTGGGCGTTCCGAGTGCGGCCGCGAGGTGCGTGAACCCGGTGTCGACGCCGATCGCGAGCGCCGCCTTCGCGAGAACCGCAGCCGCGTCGGGCAGCGGGAGCCATGGCGGAACGATCGCAGCCGCGAAGCCGCGCGCCAGCCGCTCGCTTCGCACGCGCTCGGCATCGCTTCCCCACGGCAGCACGCACGCGAGGCCCGCCAGCTCGATCGTCTCGAGCACGGCACGCCAATGCGCTTCGGGCCACTGCTTGTCGTCGCGGCTCGTTCCATGCAGGACCACCGCGTACGGACGCTCCGGCATGGCTAGTGAAACGTCGGGCGGCACAAGACGCCAGCGCGGCGTCGCATCGATGGCATAGCCGAGCGCGGCGGCGGCGAGCTGCCGACAGCGCGCGAGAAAGTGCAGGTCGCGCGGCACGCGATGATGCACGTCGTCGCCGAGCGTGGCGAGTGGCTCGCGGATGCTCGCGCGGTCGAAGCCGTGCCGTACGCCGCGCGCGACGCGCGCGATCAGTGCGCCCTTCACCTGCTCCTGCAAATCGAGGATCGCCGCGTAACGCGTGCTGCGCAGCGCCTTGCCGAACGCCCGCACGTCACGCCATGTCGCGGCCGCGAGCGGCTGGCGCCGCCACCGCCGCAGTCCGAACGGGATGACGCGACGCACGTCGGGGCAAAGCGCGATCAGCGACGCGAAGCCGGGCTCGCTTACCCAGTCGATGGCGGCCGCGGGATTCGCGCGGCGGATGTCGGCCGCAACCGCAAGCGCATAGACGATGTCGCCAAGCGAGGACGGCCGCACAATCAATACATGATTCCCGCACGCCTGCAGCTCCGCTGCTGCGCTGTCCCCCGGGGGGACGGAATTCGCGCCTCGGGGCGGCCCGTCGGCGCTCATATCCTTGGGGGCCGATGGGTCAGACAACGTAGAATCGCGCCATTTCGACGATACGAGGTTCAACGGAATCGCCCGCACCGGCGATTCGAAACGCGCATGGCGGAGCCGCTTCCCGTTTCGCTTGTCGTGATCACGCGCGATGCCGAGGCCGAGATCGCGGAATGTCTGCTGTCGGCGCCATTCGCAAGCGATGCGCTGGTCGTCGATTCGGGGAGCGGCGATCATACCGTAGAAATCGCGCGCGGCATCGGCGCGCGCGTCGTGTCGCACGCGTTCCTGGGCTTTGGACGGCAGAAGCAGTTCGCGGTCGACGAGGCGCTGCACGACTGGGTGCTGTGCCTTGATGCCGACGAGCGATTGTCGCCGGCGCTTCGCGATTCGATCGTGACGCTGTTCGCAAACGGCTCCCCGCCGCATGCCGCGTACGCACTCGCGCGCCGCAATCGCTTTCTCGGTCGCTGGCTCGCGCACGGCGAAGGCTATCCCGACTGGACGACGCGCCTGTTCGACCGTCGACGCGCGCATTGGAGCGACGATCCCGTGCACGAGCACGTGATCGCCGAAGGACCGGTCGGCCGTCTCGACGGCGACCTGCTGCATGCGTCGGCCGAATCGCTCGAGCGCTACGTCGCGAAGCAGAACCGCTACACGACGCTGCAGGCGGACGCGTTGCATGCACGTGGCCTGCGCAGCTCGGCGCTCGCGATGGCGACATCGCCGCTCGCACGTTTCCTGCGCTTCTACGTGCTGCGGCTCGGCTTCCTCGACGGCGGCGCGGGCTTCGCGCACATCGCGATCGGAGCGTTTGCGAGTTTCCTCAAGCACGCGAAGCTCCGCGCGCTCGAACGGGCGGAGCGCGGGCCGTGAGCGCTGCCGAGCGTGGCGGGACGCGATGAGCGAATCGATCGCCGGACAGCGCGTGCTCGTCACCGGCGTCGCCGGATTCATCGGCATGCACGCAGCCCGTGCGCTGATCGAAGCGGGAGCGAGCGTCACCGGCGTCGACAACTTCGATCCGTACTACGATCCCGCGCTCAAGAAGGCGCGCGTCGAAACGCTGCGTGCGATCGAGCGCTTTGCGTTCGAGCGCGTCGACCTCGCCGACGGCGCGTCGACGTCCGCATTGTTCGCGCGCGGCTTCGACGGCGTCGTGCATCTGGCGGCGCAGCCCGGCGTTCGCCATTCGCTGATCGATCCCGGCGCCTACGTGCGCAACAACCTCGTCGCGTTCGGCCATGTGCTCGAAGGGTGCCGGCATCATCCGGTTCGCCATCTCGTCTATGCGTCGTCGTCGTCGGTCTACGGCGCGAACCACGTGCTGCCGTTCTCGGAGGACCAGCCGGTCGATCATCCGGTCAGCCTCTACGCGGCGACCAAGAAGGCGAACGAGCTGATGGCGCACAGCTACAGCCACCTCTACCGCCTTCCGACGACCGGGCTGCGCTTTTTCACCGTGTACGGTCCGTGGGGCCGGCCCGACCAGGCGCCGATGCTGTTCGCCAACGCGATCGTCGAAGGTCGTCCGATCGACGTCTTCAACGAGGGCCGAATGGAGCGCGACTTCACGTACGTCGACGACATCGCAGAGGGCATCGTGCGCGTTCTCGCGCGTCCGCCAGCCGCCGATGGCGACGGCGCACCTTACGCGATCTACAACATCGGCAACCACGAGGCGGTGGCGCTGACGCATTTCATCGCGACGCTCGAGCGGCTGCTCGGCCGGCCCGCAATTCGAAATCTCCGTCCGATGCAGCCGGGCGACGTGCGCGCAACGTACGCCGCGATCGATCGGCTCGCGCAAGCCACGGGATTCGCCCCGCATACGTCGCTCGAAGACGGCCTCGCGCGCTTCGTCGACTGGTATCGCGACTATTACCGCGTCGGTGACGCGGGCGGCGGATGCTAAACTCGCCGGCGGATGAAACGTCCCCCCACGCTCGCTCCGCTCGCTGCCCCCCGGGGGGCTGATCAGTCGCTCGGGGCGGCCCTTCGCGACTGAGATGATTCTCGTCACCGGTGGCGCCGGCTTCATCGGCGCCAATTTCGTTCTCGACTGGCTTGCGCGAGCGGGCGAGCCGCTCGTCAATCTCGACAAGCTGACGTATGCCGGCAACCTGACGAGCCTCGCGAGCGTCGCGACCGATTCTCGTCACCTGTTCGTGCGCGGCGACATCGGCGACGCCGACCTGGTGCGCTCGCTGCTCGAGCGTCATCGGCCGCGCGCGATCGTCAACTTCGCGGCCGAAACTCACGTCGACCGCTCGATCCACGGCCCCGCGGCGTTCATCGAGACGAACGTCGTCGGCACGTTCGCGCTCCTCGATTGCGTCCGCGCGTGGTGGAGCGAATTGCCGCCGGCCGCGCGCGACGCGTTCCGCTTCCTGCACGTATCGACCGATGAAGTGTACGGCTCGCTCGGCCCCGGCGACGCGCCGTTCGCCGAGACGACCGCGTATGCGCCGAACAGCCCTTACGCCGCGTCGAAGGCGTCGTCCGACCATCTGGTGCGCGCCTACCATCACACGTACGGTTTGCCGACGCTCACGACGAACTGCTCGAACAACTACGGTCCGCGCCAGTTTCCCGAGAAGCTCATTCCGCTGATGATCGTCAACGCGCTCGAAGGCAGGCCGCTTCCGGTGTACGGCGACGGCCGCAACGTGCGCGACTGGCTCTACGTCGGCGACCATGCGACTGCCGTGCGCGCGGTGCTCGAGAAGGGACGGCCCGGCGAGACCTACAACGTCGGCGGCAACGCGGAGATGGCGAACGTCGACGTCGTGCAGACGATCTGCCGGATCGTGCATGCGCGCCGCCCCGAGCTCGACTGCGAGCGCCTCGTCACGTTCGTCAAGGACCGCCCGGGACACGATCGCCGCTATGCGATCGATGCGTCGAAGATCCGCCGCGAGCTCGGCTGGACGCCGGGCGAGACGTTCGAAAGCGGCCTGCGACGCACGATCGACTGGTATCTCGACAACGCCGACTGGCTTGCGAGCGTGCAGAACGCCGAGTATCGCAAGTGGGTTGATCTGCAGTACGCATGACGACGCGATGAAGAGAAAGGGCATCATCCTCGCCGGCGGGTCTGGCACGCGCCTCTATCCGGTCACGCAAGTCGTCTCGAAGCAGCTTTTGCCCGTGTACGACAAGCCGATGATCTACTACCCGCTGTCGACGCTGATGCTCGCCGGCATCCGTGACATCCTGCTGATCTCGACGCCTGACGACACGCCGCGCTTCGCGCAGCTGCTTGGCGACGGCTCGCGCTTCGGGCTGTCGATCTCGTACGCGGTGCAGCCGACGCCCGACGGGCTCGCGCAGGCGTTCATCATCGGGCGCGAATTCGTCGGCCGCGATGCCTCGGCGCTCGTGCTCGGCGACAACATCTTCTACGGCCACGACCTGCAGCCGCAGCTCGGACGTGCAGCCGCGAGCACGTCGGGTGCGACGATCTTCGCGTATCCGGTCGCCGATCCGGAGCGGTATGGCGTCGCCGAATTCGATGGCACCGGCCGCGTGACGAGCCTCGAGGAGAAGCCGCGCGAGCCGAAGTCGCGCTATGCGGTGACCGGTCTCTACTTCTACGACAATCGCGTGCTCGACGTCGCCCGCGCACTCGCACCTTCCGCGCGTGGCGAGCTCGAAATCACCGACGTCAACCGGCAATACCTCGCATGGGGCGAGCTCTCCTGCGAGCTGATGGGACGCGGCATGGCGTGGCTCGACACGGGCACGCACGGGTCGCTCCTCGAGGCATCGCAGTACATCGAGACGATCGAGCGGCGCCAGGGACTGAAGATCGCATGTCCCGAGGAGATCGCGTATCGGATGCGCTACATCGACGCCGCGCAGCTCGCGAAGCTCGGCGAAGCGATGGCGAAGAACGGTTACGGCCGCTATCTTCTGCGGCTGCTCGAAGAGCCGCTTCTGCCGTGATGCGCGCATCGCCGACGTCGCTGCCGGACGTGCTGCTGATCGAGCCGCGCGTGTTCGAGGATGCGCGCGGCTTCTTCTTCGAAAGCTACAACAGGCACGCGTTCGCGCAGGCGGGCATCGACGTCGAGTTCGTGCAGGACAACCATTCGCGTTCCAACCGCGGCGTGCTGCGCGGGCTGCACTATCAGATCGAGCACGCGCAGGGCAAGCTCGTGCGCGTGACCGCAGGCGAGGTATTCGATGTCGCCGTCGATCTGCGGCGCTCGTCGCCGACGTTCGGGCGTCATGTCGCGCTGCACCTGTCGGCGGCGAATCGGCGGATGCTCTTCATCCCGCCCGGATTCGCGCATGGCTTTCTCGTCGTCTCGGACGTCGCCGAATTCCTCTACAAGACGACCGACTACTGGTATCCCGCGCACGAGCGGACACTGCGCTGGAACGATCCGGCGCTGCGCATCGACTGGCCGACGGACGTGGCGCCGACGCTCGCGCCCAAGGACCTTGCAGGTGCGCTGCTCGACGACGCCGACACGTACGATTGACGTGACGAGCGTCGCGTGACGGGCCAGCGGCCGACGATTCTCCTGACCGGCGCGCGCGGCCAGCTCGGCCGCGAGCTCGCGTTCGCCTTGCGCGGCGTCGGCGACGTCGTCGCATGCGACCGCGCGACGCTCGATCTCGGCGACGCGGATCGCATCGTCGACGTCGTTCGGCGAAGCAGGCCGCACGTGATCGTCAATGCGGGCGCGTACACGGCAGTCGACCGTGCCGAGCGCGAGCGCGATCGCGCATTCGTCGTCAATGCGGATGCGCCGCGCGTCCTCGCGGAAGAGGCGAAGCGCGCGAACGCGATCCTCGTTCACTATTCGACCGACTACGTGTTCGACGGCGCAGCGACGACGCCCTACGACGAGAGCGCGCCGCCGCATCCGCTCAACGTGTATGGCGAGAGCAAGCTCGCCGGCGAACTGGCGATCGCGGCGTCAGGCGCATCGTCGATCGTGCTGCGCACGAGCTGGGTCTACGGCCGCGAGGGACAGAATTTCCTCGTGACGATGCAAAAATTAGCCGCTTCACGAACCGAGATCAATGTTGTAGACGACCAGATCGGCGTTCCGAACTGGACGCGCTGGCTTGCGGACACGACCGCAGCGATCCTCGGCCGGGACCGCACGTGGCTCGCCGACCGTACCGGCCTTTATCACCTCTGCGCGCTCGGCCGCGCGTCGTGGTACGACTTCGCGCACGAAATTCTGCGCGATCGCGCGGACGTCCGCGTGACGCCGATTCCGACGTCGCAATACCCGACGCCGGCGCGGCGCCCCGCTTACGGCGTGCTCGATGCGGCACGCTTCGCGCGCACGTTCGGAATCGGCCTGCCCGATTGGCAAACTCTGTTACACGAATGCCTGCGGTCCGAGGCGGAACCGGCGGCCGATCGGTCGGTCCACTGACGGCTCGTCCGTCGATGGCTCGGCGTTTGCAAGGCGATGCGCGACAAAGGAATCCGCAGGCGTCGCCGTGCGGCGACGCCTGAATCTTTGAGGGAGTCTCGAATGACGATGGTCTTCTTGCGCAGGCAGGTGCGCATCGCGTTGGCGGCGCTCGCTGTGGCGGCTGCATCGGCGTCGCTTTCCGCGGCGCCGATCACCGCGGTACCGCCGGCCGACTACCATCCGAAGATCGCCGAAAAGGCGGCACCCGGCCAGTTCCTGCTCGCGCCTGCAGCACCCGGGCTGCGGATCGCGTTGCCGCCCCCGACCGATGCCGAGCGTGCGCAACTGAAGGCGCGCAATGCGGCGCCGGCGGCCAGCGGCGCGAAGCGCGGCAACCTCAAGGGACCGCTCGCGCTCGCGTTTCCGCGCGACGTTCCGGCGAGTGGATCGTCGATTCCGCTCGCAGCGCTTGCTTGGCAGACGCTGCCCGACGGAAGCCGCGCGGCGAAGATCGAGGTGGTGTCGCCCGATGCGAAGGCGCTTCGCGTCGCGCTGGCGTCGCCTGCGATGGACACCGGCGTCAGCGTGCGCTTTTCGGGCAACGGCGATCTCGCGCAGGTATTCGGACCGATTCCGATGAACACCGTCGCCGCCGACACGCAACGCTTCGGCGTCTTCTGGTCGCCGGTGCTCGACGGCGACACGGCGACGGTCGAGATTCACGTCGACGCGGGCACGAGCATTCCGGAAGTGCCGCTCACGATCGCGCGCATATCGCACCAGGTCGTCGCGCCTGCGACGATCGACAAGATCGGCACGAAGGCGGTCGAGGACATCGGCACGTCGGGCGCCTGCGAGATCGACGTCGCGTGCGTGTCGCCGCAAACGCCTGCGTTCGTCGACAGCACGAAGGCGGTCGCGGCGATCGAGTTCACGCAGGAAGACGGCTTCACGTATCTTTGCACCGGCCAGCTGCTGAACGATTCGGTGTCGAGCAACACGCCGTATTTCTTCTCGGCCAACCACTGCCTCGATTCGGCGATGGCCGCGCGCACGCTCAACACGTACTGGTTTTTCGACGCGGTCGCGTGCAACAGCAAGGCGGTACCGCCGTTCGTGCAGCAGACGGCAGGCGCCGCGATGCTCGGACGCAGCGTCGATTTCGACTGGTCGCTGGTGCGACTGAATGTCCCACCCCCGGCGGGCGTCAAGTTTTCGGCGTGGCGGGTCGATCCGATTCCGTCGCTTGCGCCCGTATCGGTGATCCATCACCCGCAGGGCGATCTCAAGAAATGGAGCGAGGGGAACGGCGAGGGTTACCAGCTCTATACCGACGGGTCGAGCTTCGCGCAGGTGCAGTACACGCAGGGATCGACGGAGCCGGGGTCGAGCGGCGCCGGACTGCTCACGTTCAACAACGCGGGCTATTACGAGGTGCGTGGCGGGCTGTGGAGAGGCTCGGCGTCATGCGGGAACCCGCGCGGAACCGACGAGTACTCCCGCATCGACGGCATGCTTGCATTGACACGGCAGTATCTGACGCCTGATTCCGTCGGCACGCCTGGCACCGCCGTCGCGGTCGAGTACTACAACCGCGCGCTCGATCACTACTTCATGACGATCGATCCGAAGGAGATCAACGATCTCGACACCGGCGTCCACGGGGGCTGGGAGCGCACGGGATTGCGCTTTCTCGCGTACCAATCGCAGGTACCCGGCACGAACCCGGTTTGCCGCTTCTATCGAACGCCGGGTTTCGGCGATTCGCATTTCTATTCGGCGAGTCCCACCGAGTGCCAGGCGGTGATCGACCATCCGCAAACCTATCCTGGATGGACGTTCGAAAGCGCCAGCGTGTTCTACATCGCGTTGCCCGACCTGAACAGCGGCGCGTGCGCCGACGGCACGCAGCCGATGTGGCGCTTCTTCAATCAGCGCACGACGAACCATCGTTATACGACCGATCATGCGACGCGCGACGAGATGCGCGCCGACCCCGCGACGTGGATTCCCGAAGGCTACGGGCCCGACGCGGTCATCATGTGCGCGCCGGTCGGCTCGTAGCCTGCGTCACGACTGAACCGTTTCAGAATCGGTGCGAGCGAGGAAACGACAAAGCAATCGGGCCGCGCAGCCCGATTATTGAACGGTTCAGCGAAGCCCCATCGCGTAGTCGGCGACGGCCTTCATCTGGTCGTCGGTCATGTTGCCCGCGATCGTCGCCATGATCTGGCCGTTCGCGTCCTTCGGGTTCGCGCCGCGCTCACCCGACTTGAACGCCTTGAGCTGCGCATACAGGTAGTCGCCGTATTGGCCTGCGAGACGCGGGTAGTTCTTCGGAATGCCGACGCCCGTCGGCGAATGGCATCCGGCACACGCGGGGACGTCGCTTTGCGCGTCGCCGCCGCGCCAGACTTTGGCGCCGGCCTTCACGAGCGCGGGATCCTTCGCGCCGAGTCCCTTCGGTTTCTGCTGCGAGAAGTAAATGCCGACGGCGCGCATGTCCTCGTCGGATAGCGTCGCCGCCATCGCCTGCATCGTCGCATTCACGCGCACGCCGGCCTTGAAATGCATCAGCTGCAGGGTGATATAGTCGGAGACCTGCCCCGCAAGATTCGGATTCGCAGGCGCTACGCTGTTGCCGTCCGCGCCGTGGCATGCCGCGCACACCTGCGTCGCAATCTGCTTTGCCTTCGCGAGATCCGGCGCCGCCGCCTTCGGTTGCGCCGCCTCCTGTGCCAAGGAAGCGGTGGACATCGCGGCGGTCGCGGCAATGAGGGCGTAACGCCAGGTACGGGTCATGGACTCGGGGCTCCGAGGGAGTCGTGCAATCGTCGCCGGTGCGCGATGTCCGCGTGCGGCGACGACGCATGTTGCTGATGAAAAAACGCATCATTGTAGCGGACTCGCGGCAACCGGCCAAAACGCAGGCTTTGCCAACGCTGCCGGGACCGCTGGAAGGCGCGGCGTTCGTGATCGGCGTGGCGAACGCGGCCCAACTGCCGGCCGAAGGCGCGCCGGAGATCGCATTCGCGGGCCGCTCCAACGCCGGCAAGTCGAGCGCGATCAACGCGCTCGCGCGAAACGCGGGTCTTGCACATGCGAGCCGCACGCCCGGGCGCACGCGACAGATCAACTTCTTCCGGCTGCGCAGCGGCGCGCTCGTCGCCGATCTTCCCGGGTACGGCTATGCAGCGGTTCCGCACGAAATCAAGCGCGCATGGCAGGACCTGTTGTGGTCGTACGTGACGTCCCGCTCGGCGCTGATCGGCCTCGTGCTGATCGTCGATGCGCGACATGGCGTGAAGGCACTCGACATCGACGTGCTGACCGCATTCCTGCCGTCGGCGCGTCCGGTGCTGATCCTCGCCACGAAGAGCGACAAGCTGAACCTCGCCGAGCGGCGCCGTGCCGTGGCCGACATTCGCGCGGCGCTCGTGTCGACGTTCGGCGAGCGCGCGCATGCGGTCTCGGTGATCGGGTTTTCGGCAACGTCGCGCGGCGGCGTCGACGAAGCGAATCGCGCGATCGAAGCGTGGCTCGCATAGAAAAAGGCCCCGCGGTCAAGGGGAGTGACGCGGGGCCTCAAAACGCCCTTCGCCAGTACGCAACCGGCGCGGGCACCCGCTCAGGGAGGAAAGCGGGAGACGTTGACCGTCCGCTTTCTGTGACCGCCCTCGAAATGGTGAGTTCCGTCGCGACGGAAAGGATTTGTCGATGACCTGCAGCTTCAGCGGACGATTCCCCGCAAGGCGCCCGCGGCGCATGCGCCGCGATGATTTCTCGCGTCGTCTCGTGCGCGAGACGCGGCTTTGCGCCGACGATTTCATCTATCCGGTGTTCGTGCATGGCGAGGCCGGCGCGACGCCGGTACCTTCGCTGCCCGGCGTCGCGCGAAAGTCGATCGATCTGCTGCTCGTCGATGCCGAGCGTTGCATGACGGCGGGCATCCCCGCAATGGCGCTCTTCCCGGTGATCCCCGCCGACGCGAAATCGGAGGATGCCGCCGAGGCGTGGAACGACGACGGTCTCGTGCCGCGCGCGGTGCGCGCGCTGAAGTCGCACTTTCCGTCGCTCGGCGTCGTGACCGACGTGGCGCTCGATCCGTACACGAGCCACGGCCAGGACGGCCTCATCGACGAGACCGGCTACGTGATGAACGACGAGACCGTCGAAGCGCTCGTTCGCCAGGCGCTCTGTCACGCGGCTGCCGGTGTCGACATCGTCGCGCCGTCCGACATGATGGACGGCCGCGTCGCGGCGCTGCGCGGTGCGCTCGATGCGCAGCGCTTCATCCATACGCGAATCCTCGCCTACTCGGCAAAGTACGCGTCCGCGTTCTATGGTCCCTTCCGCGATGCGGTCGGCTCGGCGAAAAGCCTCGGCCGCGGCGACAAGCGCACGTATCAGATGGACCCGGGCAACAGCGACGAAGCGCTGTGGGAGACCTATCTCGACATCCAGGAGGGCGCCGACATGGTGATGGTGAAGCCGGGCCTTCCCTACCTCGACATCGTGCGGCGCGTAAAGGACGAATTCGGGATGCCGACCGCCGTGTATCAGGTGTCGGGCGAATACGCGATGCTGCAGGCGGCGGCGCAGGCCGGCTGGCTCGATCTGCGCGCAACGGCGCTCGAGGCGCTGATCGGGATGAAGCGGGCGGGGGCGGATGCGATATTGACCTACTTCGCGCTGGAGGCGGCGGAGTGGCTGAAAACCGGGATCTAGGATTTGGGATCCAGGATTGAGGGGCGCGTCCGCGCCGAGCGATCGGCTGTGCCTGGCGATCGCAGCCCCAAACGTCGCGCACGTCCTGTTGCCCTCGATCCTAAATCCTCGATCCTCGATCCTCGTTCGCGAGCAGTTCAGAAAGCGCCTGCGCATCGAGCCGCGTCTCCTCGCGCTTGCGCTGCCTCGCCGTGAACGGCGTGCGCACGATCAGGCGCACCTGACCGCGCGGCGTATCGATCAAGAGCTCGGGTGCCGCGTGTTGCGCAACGCCGGGTGCGACGCGATAGGCGACGTTGCGATTGATGAGCGCGAGCTCGACGCCTTTCGAATCGTCGGTGACGAGCTCGATCCGTATGTCGCTGTGCGCGGTGGCCCAACCGGCCGCAACGCCGCCAACCAGCGTCGGATCGAACGACGCGAGCGAGCGCAGCCAGGCGAGCGCTTCCTCGCGCTGCGCGCGCAACGTCGTCTCGTGCTCCTCGCCACCGAACAGCGCGTGATGTGCGGCGAGCGCGCTCTCGATCTCGTCGTCGGCGGGAAGCGTCGTGCGCTCGGGCAGCATCAGCTGCCGCGCCGCCTTGCGCTTCGCGAGCGACCAGTCGGAAAGACCGTGCTCGGCAATGAGCCGCGCCGCGAGATCGGCGATTCGCGCGCGATTCTGGGCATCGCGGCCCGAGGACTCGCGGTCGCGTTGATAGGCCATCGAATGCTTCAGAAGAGCTGGTTGCGCACGTCGCGCGCCGGCGCCGAGCCGGGCATCAGCGCGGGCGCGAGCGCGTCCTGCGCCATCCTCGGCGTGAACTCCGCCATGAACCAGTCGGAGTAGTTGCTCGCGTCGTCGCGCAGCCCGGTGTCAGGATTGATGCGCACCGAGACGACACCCGGCGGCGGCTCGGGCAGCACTTCGGGAATGCCTTTCAACGCCTTTTCCATGTACGCCATCCACATCGGCAGCGCGGCGACGCTGCCTGTCTCGTTGTTGCCGAGCGACTTCGGCTGGTCGTAGCCGATCCAGGCGATGCCGACTTTCGCTGCGTTGAAGCCGCAGAACCATGCGTCGACGTCTTCGTTCGTGGTGCCGGTCTTGCCCGCGAGGTCCTTGCGCTTGAGCTGCGCGGCGCGCGCGCCGGTGCCGGTCGTCACCACCTCGTGCAGCAGCGACTGCATGATGAAGGCGTTGCGCGGATCGATCGCGCGCTCGGCGTCCTTGCCCGCGACGACGTGCGGCGGTTCCGAGAGCGTCTCGCCGTGCGCGTCGGTGATCTTCGTGATCAGATACGGTGCGATCCGGTAGCCGCCGTTCGCGAACACCGAATACGCGGTCGCCATCTGCATCGGCGTTGCCGCACCCGCGCCGAGGCCCATCGTCAGGTACGCCGGATGAAGCTTCGGATCGAAGCCGAAACGCGCGATGTAGTCCTGCGCGTATTGCGGGCCGATCGCCTGCAGCACGCGGATCGTCACCAGGTTCTTCGAGTGCGCGAGCGCGACCCGAAGCCGCATCGGCCCTTCGAACTTGCCGTCGTAGTTCTTGGGCTCCCACGCCTCGCCGCCCGCCTTCTCGGCGGGCACGAAGAACGGCGCGTCGTTGATGATCGTCGCCGGCGTGAAGCCCTTCTCGAGCGCGGCGGAATAGATGAACGGCTTGAAGGCTGAGCCCGGCTGCCGATACGCCTGCGTCGCGTGATTGAACTTGTTCCGGTCGTAGTCGAAGCCGCCGACGAGCGCGAGGATCGCGCCGTCGTCGGGCCGGACCGAGACGAACGCCGCCTCGGCCTGCGGCATTTGCGCGATTGCGTAGTGGCCCTTGTCGTCGCGCGTCAGGCGGATGATCGCCCCGGCGCGGATCTTCTGGTTGGGGGGCGCCTTGTCCGCCAGCGCGCGCTGCGCGAACTTGAGTCCCGTTCCCGTCACTTCTGCCTGATCGCCGTTGGCAAGCACGGCGCGTACCTGCGAGGGCGTCGCCTGCAGCACGACGCCGGTGACGATGTTGTCGCTGTCGGGATAGTCCTGGAAGACGCGGTCGAGCACTGCGTCCTGCTCGGACGGGTCCTTCGGCAGGCTCACGAAGCCGTCAGGCCCGCGATAGCCGTGACGCTGGTCGTAGTCGATCACGGCTTTGCGGGCGGCGGCGTAGGCCGCCTCCTGGTCGCTGCGCCGGATCGTCGTCCAGACGGTGATGCCGCGCGTGTACGCGCTGTCGCCGTAGGTGTCGTAGACGACCTGCCGCGCCATTTCGGCGACGAATTCGGCGTGCACGCCCGACACTTCGCGCGTCGGCGGCCGCAGCTTCAATGGCGCATTTTGTGCTTCCCGGTACTGGTCGTCATTGATGTAGTGAAGCTCATGCATCCGTCGCAGCACGTAAAGCTGCCGCGCCTTCGCTCGCCGGGGATTCGTGATCGGGTTGTAGGCCGACGGGGCCTTCGGCAGGCCGGCCAGCGTGGCCGCCTCGGCGACGGTGATTTCCGACAGGGGCTTGCCGAAATAGGTCTGCGCCGCCGCGGCAAAGCCGTAGGCCCGCTGACCAAGGAAGATCTGGTTGATGTAGAGCTCGAGGATCTCGTCCTTGGAGAGGGACGCCTCGATCTTCCAGGCGAGAAGCGCCTCGCGAAGCTTGCGCGAGACCGTCTTCTCCCGGGTGAGGAAGAAGTTGCGGGCGACCTGCATCGTGATCGTGCCCGCCCCCTGCTGGGTGCCGGACGTCGCGTTGGCGAGCGCCGCGCGCAGCACGCTCAAATAGTCGACACCGCCGTGTTGATAGAAACGCTCGTCCTCGGCGGCCAAAATAGCGTGTTTCATGACATCCGGAACCTCGGAGATCCGGACGACCGCCCGCCGCTCCTCGCCGAATTCGCCGAGCAGATCACCGTCGGCGGCCACCACCCGCAACGGGACTTTCGGCTGGTAATCGGTCAGCGCGTCGAGAGGCGGGAGCGTCGGCCACAGGAGCGCCAGCACGAAGGCCCCGAGCAGGCCGCCCACGACGGCAAGGCCGAGCACGACCGAGCCCGTGTAGAGGAGCCAGCGCTTTAGCACGATGGAATAAAAGCCATGTTTGGGGCAGGTGCCGGCGTCGATTATAGGCGTGCTTGCAACAGTCGCCCGCTCAAAAGCGAACATTTCGACGACCGGTGCACTTGTCGCCGGCGTTTAATGTAGATTATCAGCAACGAGGCCACCGCCATGCTCGCCGATAACTTCTCGTCCGCTCTCGACTTGTTCAAAACCCGGTCGCCGACCCTGATTGGCGTCGATATCGCGTCGACGTCCCTCAAGCTGGTCGAGCTGTCCGCAGCGGGCAAAGGCGCGTTCCGGCTCGACCGCTACGTGATCGAGCCGCTGCCGAAGGACGTCGTCGCCGACGGCAACGTGCTCAACATCGAGCTCTGCGCCGACGTGCTGAAGCGCGCCTGGAAGCGCCTCGGCAGCCGCAACCGCAACATCGCGCTGGCGTTGCCGGCTGCGATGGTCATCACGAAGAAGATCATCGTCGCCGCCGGCCAGCGGGAAGAAGATCTCGAGCTCACCGTCGAGGCCGAGGCCAACCAGTACATCCCCTTCGCGCTCGATGAGGTCAATCTCGATTTTCAGGAGATCGGCCCTGCGCCGAACAACCCCGACGAAGTCGAGGTGCTGATCGCGGCGTCGCGCAAGGAGAAGGTCGAGGATCGTGTCGCGGTCGCAGAGGCGGCGGGCCTGAAGGCGCGCGTGATGGACGTCGAGTCCTATTCGACGCAGGAAGCCTTCCGGCTGATCGCGCCGTCGCTGCCGGCAAACGGGCGCGACCAGAACATCGCGCTCGTGGACATCGGGGCGCACGTGATGCACTTCTACGTCCTTCGCAACAACCAGATGCTATTTTCGCGCGACCAGGCGTTCGGCGGCAATCAGCTGACACAGGACATCCAGCGCGCCTTCAACCTGTCGGCCGACGAGGCCGAGTCGGCGCGCAGGAACCAGGGGTTGCCGGAAAACTACGACCACGACGTCCTGCAGCCGTTCATGGAGTCGCTCGCGCTCGAAGTGACGCGCGCGCTGCAGTTCTTCTTCACGTCGACATCGTACAACCAGGTCGACCAGATCGTCGTCGCCGGCGGCTGCGCGCTGTTGCCGGGCCTCGACGAACTCGTCGCGAAGCGCGCAGGCGTCGCCACCGTCGTCGCCAATCCGTTCGCGACGATGCAGACATCCGACCGAGTGCGGCCGCGACAGCTCGCGCAGGAGGCGCCGATGCTGATGATCGCGACCGGCCTCGCGATGCGCAGTTTCGAATAGGGGGCACTCATGCGCATCAACCTGCTGCCCCATCGCGAGCAGAAGCGGCAAGCCCGCCAGCGGCAGTTCGTATCGCTCGCGATCATGCTCGCCGTCCTCGGCCTGGCGATCGTCGGCGTCGGCGACCGCGTGTTCCACGCGCGCATCGAGAACCAGAACTCGCGCAACGCGCTGCTCAAGTCGAAGATCGCCGAGCTCGATGCGCAGATCAAGGAGATCGACAAGCTGCGCGACCAGATCCAGCAGGTGCTCGCGCGAAAGCAGGTTGTCGAGACGCTGCAGTCGAACCGCAACGAGGCCGTGCATTTGCTCGATCAGCTGGTGCGGCAGTTGCCCGAAGGTGTCTATCTTCAATCGGTCAGGCAGAAGGACAACAAGGTCACGATCGTCGGCTTCGCGCAGTCGAACGCACGCGTGTCGACGCTGATGCGCAACATCGAAGGCTCCCCGTGGCTCGAGAAGCCTGAGCTCGTCGAGATCAAGCTCGTGACGGTCGCCGCGGAGGGCCGCACGCCGGCGCAGCAGCTCAACCAGTTCACGCTGAATTTCCAGATTCGCCGCGCGACGACCGAAACCGCCAGCACACCGGGCAAGCCTGCGGCAAAGGTACCGGCCAAGGGAGGCAAGGCATGACGCTCGACGATTTTCGCCGCCTGAACTTCCGCGAGGTCGGCAACTGGTCGCTGGCGCCCAAGCTCATCCTGCTGACGCTGATCGTGCTGTTCATCGTCGCGCTCGGCGCGTTCTTCGACTGGAAGGACCAGTGGGACACGCTGCAGACCGCCGAGGCGCAGGAGGTGAAGCTCAAGGACCAGTTCAAGGAGAAGAAGGCGAAGGCGATCAACTACGACCTCTACGTGCAGCAGCTGGCCGAGGTCGAGCAGTCGTTCGGCGCGCTCGTCAAGCAGCTGCCGAACAAGTCGGAGATCGACGCGCTTCTGACCGACATCAATCAGGCGGGCCTCGGCCGCGGCCTGCAGTTCGATCTGTTCCGGCCGGCGGCCCAGGAGCGGATGGCCGATTTCTACGCCGAGTTGCCGATCAGCATCAAGATCACCGGCAACTATCACGACATCGGCGCGTTCGCGAGCGACGTCGCGGCGCTGCCGCGCATCGTCACGCTCAACGATCTTCAGATCGCGAACAACAAGGGCACGCTGACGATGGACGCCGTGGCCAAGACCTTCCGCTATCTCGACGAGGAAGAGATGGCGAAGCAGCGCGCGTCGCAAAAAGGCACGAAGGGCAAGGGCAAGAAATGAAGCGCGTCGCATTCATCGCCATCGCCGCGGTTGCGCTTCTCGCCGGCTGCGGCCCGGCGAGCCACAAGGATCTGACCGACTGGATGGCCGAGCAGGGCAAGGGCGTGCGCGGCCATCTCGATCCGATCCCGACGATCAAGCCGTACGAGCCGTTCGTCTACAACGACTTCGACCTGCCCGATCCGTTCAAGCCGCGCAAGATCGAGCCGACGAAGTCCGAGAACACGAACAAGCTCGCGCCCGACCTGAACCGGCGCAAGGAGCCGCTGGAAGCGTATCCGCTCGAGTCGCTGTCGATGGTCGGCACGCTCGAGAAGGGCCGGACGCGCTACGCACTGATCAGGACGCCCGAGAGGGACCTCTACCAGGTGCGCCAGGGCATGCACATGGGCCAGAACTACGGCGTCATCACCGACGTCACCGACGGCGACATCAAGCTCAAGGAATTGATGCAGGACGGGTCCGGCGACTGGTCGGAACGCACCAGCACGCTCAACCTGCTGCAAGCGGACCAGAAGACACAGGAGCGCAAAAAATGAACGCGAATGGCGTCGCTCGACGGCCGGGCTCGGGAGGCCTGGCTGGAATGAAACGTTGGCTCATGCTGGCGGCCGGCGCGGCCGCGCTCCTCGCAGCAGGCTCGGTGCCCGCGCAGACACCGAACTCGATCGAGCAGGTCTCGGTCACGCGGGCCGCATCGGGCAATACGATCGTGCGCTTCGAACTGAAGTCGCCGCCCGCCAATCCGCCGGCGGGCTTCGCGACGGCATCGCCGCCGCGCATTGCGCTCGACTTCTTCGATACGACGAGCGCGCTGCCCTCCAATCAGCGCGCCGTCGACGATCCGGCGCTGCGCAACCTGCAGTTCGTCGAAGCCGGCCGGCGCACGCGCGTCGTGTTCAGCCTGAACAAGCCGCAGTCGTTCGACACGAAGGTCGAAGGCAACGCGGTCGTCGTGACGCTTTCCGACAGCACGTCCGCCGTGGCCCAGGCCGCGCCGACGCCCGTGCAACGCTTCGCGGAAGCCGGAGCGGGCAACGAACGGCACTCGCTGCGCGACGTCGATTTCCGCCGCGGACGAAACGGGGAAGGACGGATCATCGTCGACCTTTCCGACAACAACACCGGCATCGACATTCGGCAGCAGGGGCGGCAACTCGTCGTCGACTTCCAGAACACGTCGGTGCCGCGCAATCTCGTGCGCCGCCTCGACGTCGCCGACTTCAACACGCCGGTCGTCAACGTCGACACGTTCGAGCAGAACGGCAACGCGCGCCTGGTGATCCAGCCGCAGGGGCTGTGGGAATACTCGGCCTATCAGGCGGAGAACCGCTTCATCGTCGAGGTCACGCCGATCGTCGACGATCCGAGCAAGCTCGTGCAGGGCTCCCGCGCCGGGTACAAGGGCGAGAAGCTGTCGCTCAACTTCCAGAACATCGAAGTGCGATCGGTGCTGCAGGTGATCGCCGACTTCACGGGACTCAACATCGTGACGAGCGACACGGTGACGGGCAGCCTGACGCTGCGGCTCAAGGACGTGCCGTGGGACCAGGCGCTCGACATCATCCTGCAGACGAAGGGCCTCGACATGCGCAAGAACGGCAACATCGTTCTGATCGCGCCGCGCGAGGAGCTCGCGTTGAAGGAGAAGCAGCAGCTCGAATCGCAGTCGCAGATCAACGACCTCGAGCCGCTGCGCACCGAGAGCTTCCAGCTGAATTACGCGAAAGCGACCGACATCCTGAACATCATCAAGGGCACGGGCGGCACCGCCGCCGGCGCCGCGCCACCCGCGCAGTTCCTGTCGAAGCGCGGCACCGCGTTCGTCGACCCGCGCACGAACATCCTGTTCGTCACCGACATCGCGAGCCGCCTCGAGCAGGTTCGCGCGATCGTGCTGCGGCTCGACACCGCCGTTCGCCAGGTGCAGATCGAAGCACGCATCGTGATCGCGAACGACACGTTCAGTCGTTCGCTGGGCGTGCGGCTCGGACAGCAGACCGGCGCGACGCTGTTCGGCGGCCGCTATGCGATCGGCAGTGCAGGCAGTCTTTCACCGATCGCGAACACGGGAGGCGGCGGTACGAGTCCCACGCCGTTCCAGATCGCATCGGGCACGCCCCCCGGTTTTTCGGATCTCGGTAACCTCAACGTCAACCTGCCGGCGATCGTCGCGAGCGGCACGCCGGCATCGCTCGCGCTGACGCTGATCAATCTCGGCAGCGGCAACCTGCTGAACCTCGAACTGCAGGCGCTCGAGGCCGACAATCGAGGCAAGGTCGTTTCGAGTCCACGGATCGTGACATCCGACAATCAGAAGGCGTCGATCACGCAGGGGACGCAGATTCCGTATTCGACGGGCGGCGGCGGATCGTCGCAGGCAACGACCACGTCGTTCAAGGATGCGGTGCTGAAGCTCGAAGTGACGCCGCAGATCACGCCCGACAATCGCGTCATCATGAACGTCGAAATTCACAAGGACAGCGTCGGACAGAACGTGCCGCAGGCCGGTGGCGGCTTCGCGCCGGCGATCGACACGAAGAGCATCACGACGCAGATCGCCGTGAACAACGGCGACACCGCGGTGATCGGCGGCATCTACGAAGAAACGATCACGAACACCATCAGCAAGGTGCCGTTCCTGGGGGACATCCCGGTCGCCGGCAACCTGTTCAAGTCGACGTTGAAATCGGCCGACAAGACCGAGTTGCTGATCTTCCTCACGCCGCGGATCGTGAAGGAAACGATCACGTCGGTGCATTAAGAGCAAAAGTAGGTCAGAGACGGCTTTTCACGGACGGTTATCGCAGCACAAGACGTTTGCGTCCGAAACGCCGTCTCTGACCGCTTACAATGCCCCGGTGCTGTACCGGGGCAATCTTTTTCTCGTCGGGCTGATGGGCGCGGGCAAGACGACGCTCGGACGTCAGCTCGCCCGCCGTCTCGACAAGCCGTTCGTCGACGCCGACCACGAGCTGGAGGCGCGCCTCGGGGTTCCGATTCCGACGATCTTCGAGCTCGAAGGCGAGGCCGGATTCCGCGATCGCGAACAGGGCGTGATCGACGATCTTTGCCGTCGCAGCGGCATCGTGCTCGCAACCGGTGGCGGCGCGGTGATGCGCGAGCAAAGCCGGCTGCGCCTTCGCGAGAGCGGAACGGTGCTGTATCTGCATGCCGCGCCGGAAACGCTGTGGCAGCGATTGCGCAACAGCCGTCATCGCCCGATGCTGCACGCGGCCGATCCTCGCGACCGGCTGTTCGAGCTCTATCAGCTGCGCGACCCGCTGTATCGCGAAGTGGCCGATCACGTGATCGAGTCGGACCGCGAGGCAGTGATTCGCTTCGTACGCTGGCTCGATGCGCAGCCTTGCAGCACCTTGCCGGGCGCCACTGACGGCTCGACATGAAAACGCTAGACGTGGGCTTGGGCGATCGCGCGTATCCGATCCACGTCGGTCATCGCCTGCTGTCGGACGCGGCCGCGTTGCTCGGCGTTCGACAGGGCCAGCGCGGCGTCATCGTCAGCAATGCGATCGTCGCCGCACATCACCTCGCGCCGCTGAAATCGTCGCTGCAAGGGGCCGGCATGCATGCCGACGTCGTGCTGCTGCCCGACGGCGAAGCCCACAAGAATCAACGCACGCTCGACGATCTTCTGACGCGGCTGCTCGAGCTGCGCGTCGAGCGTTCGACCACGCTGATCGCGCTCGGCGGTGGGGTCGTCGGCGACATCGCCGGCTTCGCGGCCGCGATCTACCAGCGCGGTGTTCCGTTCGTCCAGATCCCGACGACGCTGCTTGCACAGGTCGATTCGTCGGTCGGCGGCAAGACGGGAATCAACCATCCGCTCGGCAAGAACATGATCGGCGCCTTCTGGCAGCCGCGTGCCGTGCTGATCGATACGTCGGTGCTGTCGACGTTGCCCCATCGCGAGCTGTCGGCAGGACTCGCGGAAGTGATCAAGTACGGCGCGATTCGCGACGTCGATTTCTTCGCCTGGCTCGAAGCGAACATGGCATCGCTGCTGGCGCGCGACGACGATGCCTTGACGCACGCGATCCTCAGAAGTTGCGCGATCAAGGCCGAGGTCGTCGCGGCCGACGAGCGCGAATCGGGCGAACGCGCACTGCTCAATTTCGGCCATACGTTCGGCCATGCGATCGAAGCGGCGCAAGGGTACGGCGAATGGCTGCACGGCGAAGCGGTCGCGGCGGGCATGGTGTGCGCGGCGCGCTTGTCGGTGCGCGCGTGCGGGCTTGCGAACGAGGCAACGGCTCGGCTCGGGCGTCTCATCGACGAGGCGAAGTTGCCGACAGCGCCGCCGGCGATCGCAGCCGAGCGATGGCTCGAGCTGATGCGCCGCGACAAGAAGGTCGAATCAGGAAACTTGCGCTTCGTCGTGCTCGAACGGCTTGGCAGCGCCGTGTTGCGCGACGACATCCGAGAGGACGACGTGACGAGCGCCATTGCGTCTGCGTCGACGCCTCGGGACTGATTGCCCGGATCAAGCGCAGGAATACGGCATCGCTGATGAGGGATTCCGCCGATTGATGAGGGATTCCGCCGATTGGACTAACAGGTTCAAGCCGACGCCGAAGGCCAGCAGTGCGGCAAACATGATCGCGCCCACGATGAGGTGAGCCACATATTCGCCAAGGATGCGGAGTTGTCTTTCCACGTCGCAACATCGTCTCGATGACCATCCTGATGCTCGAGCTCCCAGTTCCAAATAGATTGTGTGGATGACCTGGGTCATCAGAAAGCGGGATGGACCACGAAGTGGGTCGCGACTGAAGCTCTCCAACGGAAACGGCGCCCGAAGGCGCCGTTTCCGCTACATGACAAGTGCTGCTCAGGGGACCGGCGGGCACGTATTAGCGACCTGAACCGGTATCGTCTTCGTTTGTACCCCGTCGCTGATGAACAGGTTCACCGGCACGAGCGCATTGCTATCAGGAGGATTCACCGTTCCGACGAGAAGCCGCGTGATCGTGATGGGCGCGCCGGGTGTGGCGGTAGTGGGCAGTGCGGTGATGATATCGGGCCGGTCGACACCCACGAACAGCGACGTCGCAGGGTTGGGCGTTTGCGTGGTGCCGGTCGTCGTTATCGTGCCGCCGCCGGTCGCCACGATGTTCGTGTTCGCCCCGCATGTCAGCGCAGGAACGTTGCTCGGCGTAACGACGATCGGAATCGGACTCGTCGTCGTGCTCGGTGGGGTGGTTCCGACATTGTTATTCAGCGTCACTGTCGCCGTATGGCCCGCCGAGTCGTTGATCGCAATCGTCGCCGGCGATACGCAGCCGCCGAGCGTCGTCAACGTGAAGCCGCCGCCGCTGTTCGCGACGATCGACTGGCCCAGACGCAGGAATTGCGGTACCGGATTCGAAATCGTGTACGGCGGCTTCCCGCCGAACACGTAGAACGTATTCGACACGCCCGATGAGCAGGTCAACGTGTCTGGCCCGGTGATCGTCACGGTGTCGGGAACGACCTGCATCTGGTTGTCGCCGTTCTGCAGGAACTGATAGATGACGAATATCCCGCGCACGAAGTTGCCGCTGTCCACGTCCTTCGCCTGGACGATCACGAGCTGCTGGCTGGCCGCAGGATTCGCGCGAATGCGGACGACCGCGTTGCCGTTCTGATCGGTCGGAACCGTGTAGGTCAGTCCAAAGGTGTCGGGCGCTCCGGCGGCGTTCGTGAAAATCTGGAAGTCGCCCTGAATGACGTCGAACTGGATGGGACGGCCCGAAAGACCGCCGCCGTTCGCATTCTGGATGCGCACGCCGACGGTTCCCGTCTGGCCCGAACAGATCCACGTCGATCCCACGTCATCCGTCGGTGACGTGCTTTCGATCCGATCGTTGGGACAGACGCTTGCAAAGTCGTCGGCCTTCAGCGTCATCGAATTCACGAGCAGCCCCGCCTTGACGACGACCGGGATCGTGACGATCGCGCCCGCCGCATCCCGGACAGTCACTTGCACCGTGGTGTCCTGCGACACCGTTCCGGGGGTGATGGCGAACGTGCCACTCGTCGTCGATGGCACCTGCAATACGGTTTGATCGCTCGAGAAGACGGTGTAGGGTCCACGTCCGCCCGAAACCGTCAAGCTGCCCGGCGTCCCCGAGTAGACCGTCGGGGAAGCAGGAAGAACGGCAAGGGTGACGCTGCCGCTCGAATTGTTCTGGCTCGGCGATCCGCCCCCGCCGCCGCACGCGGCAAGCGACAGGACGCCAGCTATCGCAGCCAGGGTCAGGAGCGGGCGCAGCCACGCGGTCAATCGGTATCCGGGCATGATGGGAATCCTGATGATGTTGTCCTAAAGATGCGGTTGTAGGGGCGGTGAAACGGGCGCAGCAACAACGATCTAGCAGAGTTTGCTCAGATTAAAGCGGAACAGCATCCATGACGCAAGCATTTCCAGCGGAAATGCGGGGTCCAGGCGTCGGCCTGTTGCATTCGATGACGGCTGCGCGCAATACCCTGGATCGCCGGCAGAATCTTGCCGCAATGCAGCATCCCGCGTA
>DATNGN010000030.1:0-89859 GCA_035605875.1 Casimicrobiaceae bacterium | reverse complement strand
ATTCGCGAGCGGCAACTATCTCGCAGGCACCGTCTGGCCACCGATCGTCGAGCATTTCATCGGCACGAGCGGGTGGCGCCACACGTACGTCGGCATCGCGATCTTTTGCGCCGCGGCGATGTTACCGCTCACGCTCTTGTTGCGTCGCAAGCCGCCGCTTGCCGACGCGGCGGGTGCTAGCGCTGCACGCTTCAGCCAAACGCCGCAGGCGCTCGGCTTGAGCGGCAATGCGCTGCAGGCGCTGCTCATCGTCGCCGGCCTCTCGTGCTGCGTCGCGATGTCGATGCCGCAGGTGCATCTCGTCGCCTACTGCAGCGACCTCGGCTACGGCCCGGCGCGGGGCGCGCAGATGCTGTCGTTGATGCTCGGGTGCGGCATCGTGAGCCGCGTCGTCTTCGGCGCGATCTGCGATCGCATCGGCGGCCTGCGCACGCTGTTGCTCGGCTCGGTGCTGCAGGGCTTCGCGCTGCTGCTGTTCCTGCCGTTCAAAGGGCTCGTGTCGCTCTACCTGATCTCGGCGCTGTTCGGCCTTTTGCAGGGCGGCATCGTGCCGTCGTACGCGATCATCGTTCGCGAATTCTTCAGCCGCGGCGAGGCCGGCGCGCGCGTCTCGGCGGCGATCACCGCGACCCTCTTCGGCATGGCGCTCGGCGGCTATCTTTCCGGCGCGATCTTCGACGTCACCGGCTCGTATCGCGCGGCGTTCGTCAACGGCATCCTCTGGAATTTCGTCACGATCTCGATCGCCGCGTGGCTGCTGCGCCGCTCGCTCGGCCGCTTCGCGCTCGCGCGCTGACGAGAACCGGCAGCGTTCAGCGGCTCGCCTCGTCGAGCTGCCGCCTGTCGAGCTCGTCGAGCACGAGGCGCGTCGCCGCGAGCAGCTCGTCCAGCTGTGCGAGCGACGTCGCGCTCGCGATCGCGGCCGTGACGCCGGGTTGCGCCATCAGCCATGCGAGCGACACCTGCGCCGGCGTCGCATGCAGGCGTCCGGCGACGTCGTCGAGCGCGTCGAGGATCTTGTGCCCGCGCGCGTTCAGATATTTCTTCATCCCCGGACCGCGCGCGCTCTTTGCGTAATCCTTCTCGCTTCGATATTTGCCCGTGAGGAAGCCCGCAGCGAGCGAGAAATACGTGATGACGCCGATGTCCTCGCGCAGGCACAGGTCGCGCAGCTCGCCTTCGAACGTGTCGCGGTCGTAGAGGTTGTAGAGCGGCTGCAGCGTCTCGTAGCGCGGCAATCCGGCGCGCGCGCTCGCGTCGAGCGCCTGCGCGAGTCGCGTGGCCGTCAGGTTCGACGCGCCGATCGCTTTCACCTTGCCCTGCGCAAGCAGCCGCGAATAGGCTTCGAGCGTTTCGTCGAACGGCGTCTTCTCGTCGTCCCAGTGCGACTGATAGAGATCGATCGCATCGACGTTGAGCCGCCGCAGCGATTGCTCGACCTCCTGCAGGATGTAGTCACGGCGCAGGCAGCGCTCGCCCTGCCCCATGTCGGAGCCGACCTTCGTCGCGATCACGACGTCGTCGTGGTGACCGCGGCGCGCGATCCAGTGGCCGATCACCGTCTCCGATTCGCCGCCGACGTGACCTGCCGCCCAGCGCGAATAGGAATTCGCGGTGTCGATCAGGTTGCCGCCGCCGTCGACGAACGCGTCGAGCAGCTTGAACGACGTCGGCTCGTCGGCGGTCCAGCCGAACACGTTGCCGCCGAGCGCGAGCGGCGCGACTTCGAACGGGGTGCGACCCAGCTTGTGTCGTTGCATTCGATTCATCCTTTTCAGGCTGCGACGATCCCTTCCGAGGGAAGCTCGCCGGGCGCCATCTCGTCGACATAGCACCAGACCCACCGCTCGCCCGGCTCGATCGAGCGGATCAGCGGATGGCGCGTCCGATGGAAATGCCGCGTCGCATGCGTGTTCTTCGACGAGTCGCAGCAGCCGACGTGCCCGCATTCGAGACAGAGTCGCAGGTGCACCCATGTGTCGCCGAGCTGCACGCATTCGTTGCAGACGCGCGTCTGCGTCTGGGTCAGCTTGACGTCGTCGAGATGCGTGCAGGTCGTCGCCATCGCTTTTTTCCCTACTTCGGCGCACGCTCGAGCGCCGCACGATCCCACTGCGCGAGATCGGCGGCGGCCACGTACGTCGACTGGCAGAAGTCGAGCAACGTGCGGGTCGGCGAGTCGGCGGTCCGCACGGCGTCGTACATCAGGAGGAATTCGCCGAGCGTGCGATCGTAGCGTGCCTGCGAAGGCCGCATCGCGCGTTCTGCGAAGCCCTTCGGCTCGGGCGCCGCGTACGCGTAGAACGCCGCGTCCGTGACGCTGCCGCTCCCCGGCCAGAAGCCGACGCTCGACACCTCGTGCGAGTACGCCTCGCGCGTGATCGCATCGGCACCCGGACGTTCCGGTGCGAGCCGGCCCGAGAAGCGCGTCACCGCGAGATCGAAGCTGCCCCAGAAGAAGTGGACCGGACTGCATTTGCCGATGAACCGCGCGCGAAAGACCTCGAGGACCTGCGCGACGCTCGTCAGCACACGAAAGAAGCGCTGCACCGCGCCGCGGTCGTAACTCGCATGCGTGCGATCCTGGTCGAAGCGGATCGGATCGGGGACTTCGACCGGCATCGGCCAGATCGCAACGTGGATGCCTGCGTCGCCAAGCATCCGCATGAAGGCGTCGTAGAAGTCGGCGACCGTGCACGGCGCAAGCGGCAGCGAGCGCACGTCGTCGTCGCTCGTCTCGAGCACGAGGACGTGGCTTTCGAAGTCGAATCGCAGCTCGAAGGCACGGCCTTCGTAGGGCACCGCCGACGTCGTGAGGCCGCGCGCATCGACGTAGAGCGGGACGTTCCACCAGTGGTTGACGAGTGGCGTTTGCGCAAGGCGCACCTTGCCGACGATTTGCGTCCACATGTGCAACGTGTCGTACGTGTCCTGCCACTGCGCGAGCGGCAGTGGCGGCCAGGCGTTCGCCGGGCGGTCGTCGTGTTGATCGGTCTCGCTCATCGTCGCAGGCTCCGGCATTGCCGCATAGCGTACACCGCCGCGCCCGCCCCGAGCAGCGCCGCACCGGACAGCACCGACGCGAGCGGCAGGCTGAACGCGAGCAAGGCGCAGCCCGCGACGCCCGCCACGGCGAGCCACCGCGGCCGGCGCCGCTCCGCCGGGGTCAACGTCAACGCGCTCGCATTGGCGATGCCGTAATAGCCGAGCACCGCGAAGGCGCTGAACCCGATCGCATCGCGCACATCGGCGAGCATCGCGATCACGGCGACGATGACACCGACCGCGAGTTCCGCGTGGTCGGGAATGCGATGGCGCGCATGCACCGAAGCGAAGTACCGCGGCAGGTCGCCGTTGGCGGCCATCGCGAACGCGGTGCGGCTCACGCCGGCCAGCAGCGACAGCAGCACACCGAGCGACGCGACCGTCGCGCCGAGGCGAACCAGCGGTGCGAGCGACGCGAAGCGCCCGCTTTCGACGACGCGCACCAGCGGTGCCGACGATTGCGCCAGCTCGTCAGCGCCGACGGCGGCGAGTGCGCTGATCGCGACCGCTGCGTAGACGACCAGCGTCATGCCAAGCGCAAGCGGGATTGCGCGTGGAATCGTTCGCGCGGGATCCTTCACCTCCTCGCCGAGTGTCGCGATCCTTGCGTAGCCGGCGAATGCGAAGAACAGGAAGCCCGCGGATTGCACAATGCCGGCAACGCCGGCGGAAACAGTGGGCGTCATTCGCGCAACGTCGGCCGCCCCGCCGAAGGCCGCGGCGAATACGACGAGCGCGAGACATGCGAGCACGATCGCGACGACGATCCGCGTCGCGAATACCGTCTTGGCGACGCCGAAGTAGTTGATCATGGTCAGCACGATCGTCGCGGTGACGGCAAGCGGACGCGCGAGCGACGGCGCAGCATAGGTTGCGAACGTGAGCGCCATCGCCGCGCAGCTCGCCAGCTTGCCGATCACGAAGCCGAAACCCGCGATGAAACCAAAGAACGGGCTCAGGCGTTTGCGCCCATAGACGTACGTGCCGCCCGATTCGGGATGCAGCGCGGCCAGCGAAGCGGACGACGTCGCATTGCAGTACGCGACGAATGCGGCGAGCGCGAGGCCCCACGACAAGCCGGCCCCGGCAGCGCGCGCGGCCGGTGAGAGCGCGGCGAAGATGCCCGCCCCGATCATCGCTCCGAGGCCGATCACGACCGCGTCGGCAACGCCGAGCTTGCGCGCAAGGCGCGTCGGCGTGGACCCCTCACCCGCGTCGCGGTCGCTCGGCTCCCTTCCGGCTTCGGCCGGCCGACGTTCGTCGGCCTCAACGTTCGCTTCGCTCACGTTGGCCTTCGCCGCGACTGCGCCGCCAGCGTGGGCTTGTCGTCCCCGCTCGCGGGGAGAGGGTTGCGGCGAGGGGCGCTCATCGTCGATGCGTCATACTGCGCGCAGAGCCTACCCGGAGCATGCCATGATCGATCTCGTCATCGAAGCCCGCAGCCGCGATCTCGGCGGCTTCACCGTCGGACGCGTGCTGCCGTTCGCGAAACGGCGCAGCGTCGGGCCGTTCGTGTTCTTCGATCATTTCGGTCCGCTCGAATTTGCGCCCGGCATTCCACGCAGCGTCGATGTGCGCCCGCATCCGCACATCGGCCTGTCGACGCTTTCGTATCTGTTCGAAGGCGAGATCATGCACCGCGACAGCCTCGGCTCCGAACAGCCGATAAGGCCCGGCGAAGTGAACTGGATGACGGCCGGACGGGGCATCACGCATTCCGAGCGCTTCGAGCGCGCCCGCGCCGAAGGCGGACCGATGCATGGGATCCAGGCGTGGGTGGGACTGCCCGTCGAATCCGAGGAGGTCGAGCCGTCGTTCGCCCATTACGGCGTCGATCGGCTGCCGACGTACGAAAGCGGCGGTCTCTGGGCGCGGCTCGTCGCGGGCGCCGCGTTCGGAGCAAAGGCGAGCGTCGCGACCTATTCGCCGCTTTTCTACGTGCATTGGCGCCTGCAGCCCGAGACGCGCGCGCAACTGCCCGCCGAATACTCCGAAAGGGCGGCATTCGTTGCAACGGGCAGCGTCGAGATCGACGGCCAGCGCGCGAGCGCCGGACAGATGCTCGTGTTCGCGCCGGGTGCGCCGATCACGTTCACCGCGCTGACGCAGGCGACCGTGATGTTGCTGGGCGGCGAGCCGATCGGCGAGCGCTATCTCGAATGGAATTTCGTGTCGTCGTCGAAGCAGCGCATCGAGCAGGCGAAGGCCGACTGGCGCGCGGGCCGCATGAAGCTGCCGGTCCACGACGACCGCGAGTTCATCCCGCTGCCCGGCGATCCGCCGCCACCGCCGAATCCGATGTCGTAGGGTCGCGCGCGCTCGTCGCCGTCGCAGGTCAGCGCTCGCGCTCGTTCGCGGCGGACCATTGGCCGTCGCGCGCGAGGCTGTTCATCCGCAGCCGGTGCACGAAGATTTCCTGCGCCTGCGCGACGTTTCGCGCATCGCCCTTCCATGCGTGCATCACCGGATCCTGCAGCGCGCGGGCGAACGAGAACGACAGCACCCACGGCGCGCGCCGATCCATCGCGTTCATCGCGTTGAGATTCGCCGTCGCTTCCTCCGGCGCCTGCCCGCCGGACAGGAAGTTGATCGTCGGCACCGCCGCAGGAACCGTGCGGCGCAGCACCTCGAGCGTCGCCTGCGCGACCTCTTCGGGCGCCGCCTTGCGCGGATTCGCCTTGCCGGGCAGCACCATGTTCGGCTTCAGGATCATGCCCTCGAGCAGCACATGGTGGCGGTAAAGTGCGTCGAACACGGCATGCAGCACCGCTTCGCTCACTTCATGGCAGCGCTCGAGCGTGTGATCGCCGTCGATCAGCACTTCGGGCTCGACGATCGGCACGAGTCCCTGCGCCTGACAGATCGCCGCGTAACGCGCAAGCACTTCGGCGTTCCCGCTGATGCCGAGCGGCGTCGGATTGCGATCGGTGATGCCGTAGACCTCGCGCCACTTGGTGAAGCGCGCGCCCTGCGACTTGTATGACGCGAGCCGCTCGGCGAGCCCGTCGAGCCCCTGCGTGATCAGGTCGCCGTCGGCGAGCGGCGTCGTGCCCTTGTCGACCTTGATGCCGGGAACGATGCCGCGATCGGCGAGCACGCGCGGCAGCGGCTTCCCATCGTCGGCGGACTGACCGAGCGTCTCCTCGAACAGGATGACTCCCGCGAGGTACTTCTCGGCGCCCGGCGCCGTCGACAGCAGCATGCGATAGGCGCGCCGCGACTCGGCGGACGAGTCGATGCCGACCGCCTGGAAGCGCTTCGTGATCGTCGGCGTGCTCTCGTCCGCCGCGAGAATCCCCTTGCCCGGCGCCGCGATCGCGGCAATCGTCTCGCGAAGCTCTTTTGCGTTGCTCATCACGGTCTCCTTCGTCGCATCGTCGCTGTCAGTTTACCGCGCCGGCCGCAAGCGCGAACCGCAGGCGACGCATCGCGGCGCCACGCTACACTTCCTGCGTGGCCGCGCGCTTGCCTTCGTTCGTCACCCGTTCGTTCGCATCGTCGCCGCTACGAAACGACGTCTTTCGCCATTTCTACATCGGCTCGATCGGCGCCGCGCTCGGCTACACGATGCAGGCGACGATCTCGGCGTGGCTCATGGCGACGCTCACGACGTCAGCGTTGATGGTCGCGCTGGTGCAAAGCGCGAGCACGCTTCCGACGCTGCTGTTCGGCCTCTTCGCCGGCACGCTCGCCGATATCGTCGACCGCCGGCGCGTGATCCTCGTCACGCAGGTCGTGCTCTTCGCCGCGAGCCTGCTGCTCGGCGCGGCCGCGCTCGCCGGCATCGTCGGCCCGGTATCGCTGCTGTTCCTGACGTTCGCCGTCGGTGCAGGATTCACGTTCTACCTGCCGGCACAGCAGGCGAGCATCAACGAAATGGTGTCGCGCAGCGAGCTTGCGCGCGCCGTTGCGCTCGGCTCGGTCGCGTTCAACGTTGCGCGCGCCGTCGGACCGGCCGCGGCCGGCGCCATCGCCGCCGCGCTCAATTCGGGCGCGACGCTCGTGCTCGGCGCGTTCTTCTTCGTGCCGATGTTCGTCGCGATGCTGCGCACGACGCCGCCCGAGGTCGCGCTGCCCGGCGTCCCGGAGCGCTTGATGTCGGGCATGATGAGCGGCTTGCGCTTCGTGCGTCACTCGGCGCCCATGCGCGCATTCGTCGTCCGCAACCTCGCGTTCAGCGTCTGCGCCAGCGCGTTCTGGGCGTTGCTGCCGGTGATCGCGCGCGATCAGCTCGGTCTCGGCGCCGGCGGCTTCGGTCTGCTGTCGGCGAGCTTCGGGATCGGCGCAATCGCCGGCGCGATCTCGATTCCGGGACTGCTGCAACGACAGTCGATGAACAAGGTCGTCACGAAAGGCGGCGAGCTGTGGGCGGTCGCGACGCTGCTCGTCGCGATCACCGGCATCACTGCGCTGGCGCTCGTCGGCGCGTTCTGCGCGGGCATGGCGTGGGTCTGCGTGTTCGCAACGCTATCCGCAGGCACGCAGAGCAGCGCGCCCGCCTGGGTACGCGCACGCGCCGTGTCGATGAATCTGGTCGCGACGCAAGGCTGCCTCGCGATCGGCAGCGCGGTCTGGGGCGCGCTCGCCAATGGCGTCGGCACGCACTGGGCACTCGGCGTCTCGGCCGTGTCGGTCGTCGCGCTGCAGCGGCTGTATCGGCGCGTGCGCGTCGAGATGGGACAGGAAGCCGACGTCGTGCCCGGCGTCCGCCTGCCGGAGATTCCGATCGTGACCCAGCCGCTGCCCGACGACGGCCCGGTGCTGATCCAGCTCGAGTACAGGATCGACGCCGCGAATCGCGACGCGTTCCTGAAAGCGATCCAGAAGGTGGGACCGACGCGGCGGCGAAATGGCGCGACCAGCTGGCGCGTGTTTCGCGATCTGGGCGAGGAAGGCCGCTTCGTCGAGCGTTACGTGATCCAGTCGTGGGCCGAATACGTGCGCCTTCGCGCACGGATGACGATGGCCGACAGCCGGCTGCAGCAGGCCGTTGCCGAGTTGCAGCGCCCCGACGTCCCGATCCGCGTGTCGCGCTTCATCGACGTCACGACACAGCACGAGCTCATGCGCGCAAAATGAAGCCTTCCACGATGAACCCCACGACGATGCCGGCAATTTTCTTCGGGCACGGCAACCCGATGAACGCGCTTGCGCAGAACACGTTCACCGACGGCTGGTCGGCGATCGGCCGCACGATTGCGCGCCCCAAGGCCATCCTGTCCATTTCCGCGCACTGGTACATACCGGGCACGAGCGTGACGATCGCCGACGCCCCGCGAACGATTCACGATTTCGGCGGCTTTCCGCGCGAGCTCTTCGCGGTCCGATATCCGGCGCCCGGCTCGCCGGCGCTGGCCGCGCGGGTGCGCGAGCTGCTCGCGCCGGTGCACGTCGGCATGGATCCGCGCTGGGGCCTCGATCACGGCACGTGGTCGGTGCTCGTGCACGTCTATCCGAACGCCGACATCCCCGTCGTGCAGCTCAGCATCGACGAGACGCGTGAAGCGTCATGGCACTACGAGATCGCGAAGCAGCTCGCGCCGCTTCGCGATGAAGGCGTGCTGATCATGGGCAGCGGCAACCTTGTGCACAACCTGCACACCTACGCGTGGGGCAATGCGTCGCTTCGCGCGTACGACTGGGCGCAACGCTTCGAAGACCAGGCGCGTGCGCTGCTGTACGCGCACAATTTTGCCCCGCTCGTCGACTACGATTCGCTCGGACGCGACGCGCAACTGTCGGCGCCGACGCCGGATCATTACCTGCCGCTCGTCTACATCCTCGCGCAGTATCGCGACGGCGATACGGTGACGTTTCCGGTGGAAGGCTTCGACGGCGGATCGATCTCGATGCTGTCGGTCGCGATCGGCTGACTCGCCTTGCGCCGGAACTCGTCGTGATCGGCTGGCCCGAAATCGCCGCGATCCTCGCCGGCGCGCTCGTCGCGTGGATCGCGTGGGACACGATGAAGGCGCGCGAAACGGCGAACAAAGCGATGCGCGATGCGTGCACGCGGCACGGCTACTTCTTCCTCGACGATACGGTGTCGCTCGTCAAGGTGCGGGCGCGGCGCGATGACGACGGCCGCCTGCACCTGGCCCGCGTCTACACGTTCCAGTACAGCGACACCGGCCACAACCGGCGCGACGGCTCGATCACGTTGCTCGCGACACGAGTGACCGCGCTGTCGCTCGCACCGGTCGCGTCCGACCTTCGCCCGTCGATCCCCGAGCACTGAAGAAAGCCGCGAACGTCGCGCTGGACTCGTCGAGTATCAGATCGGCGGCACCGATCCGTTCGCGCCGACGCTGATCCGCTGTGCGGCGAGATTGCCATTCGCGTCGCGCTTCGCATAGACGATCACGTGCTCGCCCGGCTTCAGCGAGGCGCGACTGCCGGCCTCCGCCCTGACCACCGGTGTCTTGTCGGATACGAAAACCGTCTGCTCGCCGCCCTTGTACGTGAGCTTGAGCGTTCGTCCGCTGCCCGACGCGCCGACGTTTTCAACCGTCGCGTTCGTCATCGACCCGCGGATCTTCGGCGCTGTGGTGGCGATAGCGGCAACCGTCGCATTCGTCATCGTGCTGCCGGGCAGTATCGACATCGGCCCGTGACCTTCGCCGACGCCTCGCCTCGCTTCGGGAAAGATGTGCACTTCGCTTGCGACGAGCGTTCCGTTCGGACCGGGTTTCGCCGCGGTTCCGACGTACGTTCCTGCCTTGATGTCGTCGAGTGCCGCCGGCACGCGCAGAGCCACGCGCGTATCGCCGGACAACTCGATCGTCGTCTGTTGGCCCGACCCCGACTTAAGATGCAGCGCCGCGTTGTCGACCGATGCGATGTCGCCGCGCAGCACCTGCGTCGACTGCGCAAGGCAGACGCTGCCGAGCGAAAGCGCGAAGGCCAAGACGCCAGCGCGAACGAGATCGCGTCTCATGGTTGTCCTTGGATAGTCACGAACCGGAAACAGGGCGACGCGAGGAAATAATCCCGGCGCCGAGCGGCAATAGCGACAGCGCGAGCGATGCGCTGACGATGCCCGCCCAGCCCAGCCGCGCGTAAAGATCGCCGCCGAGCGCGATGCCGGCCGCGCCGCCCAGGTAGTAGAACAACGTGTAGAGCGCGTTCGCCTTGCCGCGTTCACCGGTGAGGCCGCGGTTCAGTCCACCGATGGCCGCCGCATGAATGGTGAAGAACCCGATGCAAAGACCGACCAGGCTCGCAAGCAGCGCGGGGATCGCGACGACGAGGGTTGCGGCGAGCGCAGCTTCCAGCACGAGGGCGCCGGCGATCATCACGATGCCGTTCCCGAACCGGTTGCCGAGCCGGCCGGCGAACGGACCCATGAACAGGCCCGCAACGTAAACCAGGTAGAGCGCGGTGATCGTCGCGGTCGACAGCGACCATGGCGGTCGCGACAGGTAGAACGGAAAGTAGTTGAAGACCGTCGAAAAGGCGCCGAATGCGCCGAACGCCGCCGCCTGCGCGAGCACCTGCGGACGCCGCAGAACGACGCGAAGGAGCGGCGTCGACGCGCGCACGCTCGGCGCCCGCGGCGCCTCGGTCAACTTTGGCGCCACGACGAACGTGACCGCGAGGAGCGCCGCGCCGACCGTCGGGAACGCATAGCGCCAGTGCGCCGGCGGGAATGCCCAGCCCGCCAGCAGGCGTCCACCAAGGCCGCCTGCAACTGTCGCCGATACGTACATGCCCATCGCAACGTTCAGCGCGGCGGGTGGCAGCGTTCGCGAAAGCCAGGCGGCGACGCACGTCGTGAGCAACGGGATGGACGCCCCCTGCACGGCGCGCATCGCGATCAGCACCGCGAAGCTCGGCGTCAGCGCGCAAACGACGCCGGCGGCGGCGGTGACACAGGCACCGACGATCATCAGCCGCCGGGTGGCGTAGCGATCGACCAGCACACCGATCGGCAGCATCGTTGCCGCCATCCCGATGATGACGGCCGAAACCGACAGTGACGCGGCCGATGCGCTGATCGCGAACTGCGACTGCAGGATCGGCAGCACCGGCTGCGTGATGTAGATCGTGGCGACCGCGCAGGTGACGAGCGCGAAGATCAGCGCGGAGGGCGTCCGGCTCGGCGGATGGCCGGCTTCGTCGTCTTGAACCCCGGCGGCGATTTGATGTCTCGTTTAAAACAGGCAATGGAGGGGACGATGAAGGCAACCGCATCTTACGCGATGGTGCTCGCGCTTCTTGCCATCGCCGGCTACGCGTCGGCCGATCCGCGCAGCGACTACTACCAGCGCGCAGCGACGCGCGACACCGACGCGTTCCATGCGCTCGACGTCAATCATGACGGCGTCGTCGAACAGAACGAGATCGTCGGCGACAACGACTTCGGGCCGCGCTTCAAGGACATGGACCGCAACCACGACGGCGTCGTCACGGAGGCCGAGCTCGCGCTGTACATCCAGGAGCACTACGGCATCGCGACGCAAACGGCCGACAAGGCGTCGATGGTCACGCAACACATCGCCGACGTCGCGAAGACGCCCGGGCAGGTGGCGCAAGTCGGCGCGAAATGAGTCGAGCGCGGCGCTATCGGCCCGCGCAGCCCATTTTGCTAATCGGGCGGTAGCGAGTTCGCCGGCGTGTCGCCCGTCAGCGGCGAAACGCCACCTTCGACCGGCGGCGCGCGGGTGAGGCCAGTCACTTCGAGGATTTCCCCCTCGTTCAGCGTTTCGCGGTCGAGCAGCGCCTTCGCCAGTGCGTTGAGCGACTTGCGGTGCTGGCCCAGAAGGCGCAGCGCGTCCTGATGACTTTCGCCGATGATCCGCCGCACTTCCTCGTCGATGGTCTCGGCGGTCTGCTCGCTGAACGGCTTCGAGCCCATGTAACCCTCGTGCCCGGCGAGGTAGGGATTGTCGCGCGGCGCGAGCTGCACCATACCGATGCGCTCGCTCATGCCCCAGCGCGTGACCATCCGTCGCGCGAGGCCCGTCGCCTGCTCGATGTCACTTTCGGCGCCTGTCGTTTTCGTGCCATAGACGAGCTCTTCCGCCGCGCGGCCGCCCAGCATTCCGACGATGCGCGCGCGCAGGTACGACTCGGGATAGTTGTAGCGGTCGCTGTCCGGCCGCTGATAGGTGACGCCGAGCGCCTGCCCGCGCGGGACGATCGTCACGCGATGCACGGGATCTGCGCCAGGCACGACGAGCCCGAGGATCGCATGACCGCCTTCGTGATACGCAATGCGTTCGCGGTCGGTGTGCGAGAGCAGGATCGGCCGCGCCGGACCGAGCACGATCTTCTCGAGCGCATCGAGGAAGTCCTGTTGCCGCACGCTATTTTCGTTGCGGCGTGCGGCGAGCAGCGCCGCCTCGTTCACGAGGTTCTTGAGCTCGGCACCCGAAAAGCCCGGTGTCGCCGCGGCAAGGTCGCCTGGCTTCACATCGTCGGCGAGCGGCACCCGGCGCGTATGCACGCCGAGGATCGCCTCGCGCCCCTTGCGGTCGGGCAGATTGACGACGACGCGCCGGTCAAAGCGTCCTGGGCGCAGCAGCGCGCGGTCGAGCACGTCGGGCTGGTTCGTCGCCGCGAGCACGATGATTCCTTCGCGACTCGAGAAGCCGTCCATCTCGGTCAGGATCTGGTTCAGCGTCTGCTCCTGCTCGCTTGCGCCGCCGATCGCCGTCGGTCCGCGCGCGCGGCCGATCGCGTCGAGTTCGTCGATGAAGATGATTGCCGGCGCGTTCTCGCGCGCCTGCTTGAAGAGATCGCGCACACGCGCCGCCCCGACGCCGACGATCATCTCGACGAACTCGGCGGCGCTCATCGAGAAGAACGGCACACCCGCCTCGCCGGCGACGGCCTTCGCGAGCAGCGTCTTGCCGGTGCCGGGGGCGCCGACCAGCAGCACGCCCTTCGGCGCGGTACCACCCAGGCGCGTGTATTTCGGCGGATCGCGCAGGAAGTCGACGATTTCGACCAGCTCGTTCTCGGCCTCGTCGATGCCGGCGACGTCGTCGAACGTGACCTTCGCGTCGCTCTCCTGGTCGTAGCGGCGCGCGCGGCTCTTGCCGATGCCGAGGATGCCGCCGCCGAGCCCGCCGCCCTGCTGCGCGGTGCGCCGGAACAGCCAGACGTAGAAAGCGATCAGCAGCAGCGCCGGACCGAAACCGAACAACAAGGTCGACAGCGGGCTCGATGCCTCGGCGATCGGCTCGGCGCTGATCTCGACGTTGTGGTCCAGCAGCAGCTTCTCGAGATCATGGCCCGCGAACGCGGGGACGGTCGTCGCGAAGATCGTCGAGGTTCGCGGCGGGCCGCTGCGCGGGATTCCGCGCGCCTTGGGCGGCGGCACCGGTGCGGCTTTCGGCGTGTTGCCGGTCTCGGGTGGCGGAAAGGTCACCGGCGTCGCGAACCGGCCGGTCATCGACTCGCCGCGGCTGTAGATCGCCTTGACGTTGTTCTTCTCGACTTGCTCCCGGAATAGCGTGTACGGAACGGTCAATGGCGTTTCGCCCGCGGGCAGCAGGTAGCGCGCTAGGATGAAGTTCAGGATCAGCGCGATCGCGAACCACATCCATGCGCGCCGCGGCGGGATCCGGTTCGGCGGACGCGGCGACGGCGGGGTCGGATTGCGATCGATGCGCCGCACGCTGCGGGGCGCGCCGTTCGTTCGTCGGGCCGCCATCCATGCTGTCGGACTCATCGGGTCGCCTTCGGGTTAGCGGACATAGTATGGACCGGCCATAGTGCAGACCGCGCGCGCCGCGCGGCGTTTCAGTTCAGTGGCGCAGGGCCGTCCCGAGCCACCGATGCACCCCCCGGGGGCAGCGAGCGCGGGGGGCGGGCGTCAGTTGCGCCGCGCCATCCCATGGCAAAGGGAACGAAGATGGGCGACACTTGACCATCCATCACCCCTCGCCGCGAAAGGAACGCCATGAACAAGAACAAGACGATGCCGAAGATCGAAGCCCGTGAGCGCGAGCGGCACGTGCGCCTCGGCACCCGCAGCGACCTTCCCGACGCGGCGACGCGCGACATCGGCGGCGCGCTCAACGCGCTCCTCGCCGATGCCTTCGCACTTTACGTCAAGACCAAGAACTTTCACTGGCACATGAGCGGTCCGCACTTTCGCGACTATCACTTGCTGCTCGACGAGCAGGCCGACCAGATCTACGCGATGACCGACCCGATCGCCGAGCGCGTGCGCAAGCTCGGCCGGAACACGATCACGTCGATCGGTCACATCGCGCGCCTCGCTCGCGTCGCCGACAACGATGCCGCCTACGTCGAGCCGCTCGACATGCTGGGTGAACTGCGCGACGACAACCAGACGCTCGCGGCGCGGATGCGCGAGACGCACGGCCTCTGCGACGAGCATCGGGACGTCGCAACCGCCTCCCTGCTCGAAGTATGGATCGACGAGACCGAGCGGCGCACCTGGTTTCTGTTCGAGGCGAGCCGCCAGGGCGATACGAGCGGACACTGATTCAGGCAGGCCACGCGCCGGGAAGGTCGAACAGGAGCACCTCCGCATTCGTGCCGCGCTCGATCGCGATGTCGCCGCCGTCGGTCATCAGTGCGTCGCCGGCGGCAAGCCGGTGACGGTTGACCGTCACGTCGCCGCGCGCAACGTGCACGTAGCCGTTGCGCCCGGGCCCGACGCTGTAGCGCGCGTACTCGTCGCCGTCGAAAAGCCCGGCCAGGATCAGCGCGTCCTGGTGGATCGTGACGGAGCCGTCGCGTCCGTCGTGCGACGCGACGACGCGAAGCCGGCCGCGCTTTTCGTCATCGGTGAATCGCTTCTGCTCGTAGGACGGCGCGATTCCGCGTGCATCGGGCTCGATCCAGATCTGCAGGAAATGCGTGACGCCCAGCGGCTCGTGGTTGAACTCGCTGTGCTGGATGCCGGTGCCCGCCGACAGTCGCTGCACGTCGCCCGGCCTGATCGTCGAGCCGTTGCCCATCGAGTCCTCGTGCCCGAGCGCCCCTTCGAGCACATAGCTCACGATCTCCATGTCGCGGTGCCCATGCGTGCCGAAGCCGCGCCCCGGCTGCACCCGGTCCTCGTTGATCACGCGCAGCGCGCTGAAGCCCATGTGCGCGGGATCGTAATAGTCGGCAAAGGAGAAGCTGTGGTATGAATCGAGCCAGCCGTGATCGGCATGGCCGCGCTCGGCCGCAAGTCGGATGCGTTGCATGAAAACCTCGAACGGAGGAAGGAATGGCGAATCTTTCGATTACCGGCGCGCGTGCGCCGTCAACGGGGTTTGACCTCGGCCGGCTCATTTTGCGCCTCGTCGTCGGCGTGCTGATTCTGCTGCACGGCATCAGCAAGATCTCGGGCGGCGCCGGCTTCATTCTCGACGTCGTCAGCAAGGCGGGCCTGCCGGGCCCGTTTGGCTACCTCGTCTACGTCGGCGAGCTCGTCGCGCCCATCCTTTTGATCGTCGGCCTGTGGACGCGTGCGGCCGCGCTGGTCGTGGTCATCGACATGGCGTTCGCCGTCGCGCTCGTGCACCTCGGCGAGTTCTTCACGCTCAATCAAACGGGCGGCTGGTCGCTCGAACTGCAGGCAATGTACCTGTTCGGCGCGCTCGCGGTCGCGCTCCTTGGCGCCGGCCGCTACAGCCTCGGCGGCCTGTACGGCCGCTGGAACTGACGCCGCGCCGATCAATCGAATTGTTGCATCACGCGCGGGCACTGCGCGTGGGATGACGCTATCCGTCCTCGCCCGCGAAACGTTTCCAAGAACAGGAATCGCGGCATGCACGACCCGCAACGACGCGTCGTGCGGGTCGCCTTCGTCGCCGCGGTGATCCTCGTCGCCGCCTGCTCGAAGCGCGCGCCCGCGCCTCCGCCGGCACCACCGGCCGTTCCCGTGCTGGCGATGCAGGCGATCCAGCGCGATGCGACGATCACCGAGGAACTCGTCGGCCAGGTCAGCGCATTCCGCGAAGTGCCGCTGCGGTCGCAGACCACCGGCTTCGTGCAGAAGATCCTGTTCGAGCCGGGGCAGAACGTCAAAGACGGGCAACTGCTCTTCGTCATCGATCCCCGTCCCTACCAGGCCGCGCTGTCGCAGGCGCAAGCCGCGGTTGCCGACGCGCAGGCGGCGCTTGCGCATGCGAAGGGCGACGTCGCGCGCTACGCACCGCTCCTGCCCGACAACGCGATTCCGCGCGCGACCTACGATGCCGCGGTCGCCACCGAGCAATCGGCGCAGGCCGCGCTCGATCAGCGCAAGGCAGCCGCCGAACGCGCGCGCCTCGACGTGCGCAACACCGAAGTGCGTTCGCCGGTGACCGGCCAGATCGGTCAGCAGCAGGTCGAAGTCGGCGGACTCGTCACCGCGGGCCAGACCGTGCTCGCCACAGTGTCGACGCTCGACCCGGTCTACGTCAGCTTCAACGTCCCCGAAGCCGATTACGTGCGCTTCATGAAGAACGCCGGCTCCCCGCAGGCGGCCGCGCAGCAGGCGCGCGAAAACACGTTCCAGCTGATCCTCCCCGACGGCAGCGTCTACGCCGAACCCGGCACGTTCGATTTCGTCGAGCGGGCAATCAGTTCCACGGGTACGCTCGGCATCCGCGCCAAATTCCCGAATCCGAAGCACCTGCTTCGTCCCGGCCTCAACGTGCGCGTGCGGCTGGTCTTCGACCGCGTGCCGAATGCGATCCTCGTGCCGCAGCGCGCCGTGACGGAGCTTCTCGGCAAGCAGTTCGTCACGGTCATTGGCGCGAACGACAAGGTCGAGCAGCGCCCGGTGACGCTCGGCGATCGCGTCGGTCGGCTGTGGATCGTCAAGTCGGGGCTGTCGCCCGGCGAGCGCATCGTCGTCGAAGGCCTGACGAAGGCGCCGCCCGGGACGACGGTTGCGCCGACGATGATCACCGAGGCGCAACTCGACAATCCGCCACCGCCGAAGGTTGGCCCACCGGCCGCGAAATGACGGCCGCCTGACGCATGGCGCAGTTCTTCATCGCGCGCCCGGTCTTCGCGATCGTCACCGCGCTCGTGATCCTGCTCGCCGGCGGCATCGCCGGCGTCCAGTTGCCGATCGCGCAATACCCGCAGATCACGCTGCCGACGGTCGTCGTGCAGGCGGCCTATCCGGGTGCGAGCGCGCAAACCGTCGTCGAATCGGTCGCGCAGCCGATCGAGGAACAGGTCAACGGTGTCGAGGGCATGCTGTACATGGAGTCGACGTCGTCGTCGGCCGGCACGTATCGATTGAACGTCACGTTCGGCCTCGGCCGCAATGCCGACACGGCCGCCGTGCAGGTGCAAAACCGCGTCGCACAGGCGAGCGCGAGCCTGCCGTCGGAGGTGACGGCCGCCGGCATCACGACGAACAAGAGCACGCCCGATACGCTGATGTACGTGACGCTCTATTCGCCGAAGGGCACGTACGACCAGCTGTTCCTCAGCAACTATCTGAACATCAACGTCGTCGAGGCGATCAAGCGCATCGACGGCGTCGGCAGCGTGCAGGTGTTCGGCAGCGACTTCGGCATGCGCATCTGGCTTCGTCCCGACCGGATGGCGCAGCTCAACGTGACGACATCCGACGTCGCGAGCGCGATCCGCGAGCAGAACGTGCAGGCGCCGGCGGGCCAGGTCGGCCAATACCCGTCGCCGCCGAACCAGGCGTTTCAATACGGCGTCGAAGTGCATGGCCGGCTCGTCACCGCGCAGGAATTCGGCGACATCATCGTCAAGGCGCAGCCCGACGGGTCGCTCGTTCACGTACGCGACATCGCGCGGGTCGAGCTCGGCGCCAAGGACTATTCGGTGCAGGCGCGCTACGACGGCAAGCCCACGGCGACGTTCGGCGTGAATCTGACGCCCGAAGCGAGCGCCGTCTCGGTGTCGAGGGGCATCCACGCCGAGCTCGCGCAACTGAAGAAGGCGTTCCCGCCCGATCTCGATTACGACGTCGTCGTCGACAAGACGGTCTTCGTGCTCGCCTCGCTCGACGAAGTGCTGAAGACGCTCGGCGAGTCGCTGCTGCTCGTGATGATCGTCGTCTTCGTGTTCCTGCAGAGCTTTCGCGCGACGGTGATTCCGCTGCTCGCCGTGCCGGTGTCGCTCGTCGGCACGCTCGCTGCGTTCATCGTGCTCGGCTTCACGCTCAACACGTTGACGCTCTTCGGCATGGTGCTCGCGATCGGCATCGTCGTCGACGACGCGATCGTCGTCGTCGAAGCGGTCGAGCACCACATTCAGGAAGGCATGGATCCGCGCGCGGCCACCGTGCAGGCGATGCGCGACGTCTCGGGACCCGTCGTCGCCGTCGCGCTCGTGCTGTCGGCGGTGTTCGTACCGGTCGCGTTTCTCGGAGGCATCGCCGGCGCACTGTACCGACAGTTCGCGGTGACGGTTGCGGTATCCACATTGCTGTCGGCATTCGTCGCGCTGTCGCTGACGCCTGCGCTCTGCGCGATGTTCCTGAAGCCGTCCGCCCGCAGCGGGCTGCGCAAGCGCGGTCCCTTCGGCGCGTTCAATCGCGGCTTCGACCGGATGCTCCGCGGCTACAGCGCGACGGTCGCGCTCGCGATTCGCCGCATGGCGATCGCGCTGCTGCTGCTCGTCGCGTTCGCCGCCGGCGCGCTCCTGCTCTTCGGCAAGGTCCCAAGCGCGTTCGTGCCGCCCGAGGACCAGGGTTTTTTGATCGGCGCCGTCGTGCTGCCCGAAGCGGCGTCGCTCGAGCGGACGATGGACGCGACCGCGAAGCTCGACGGGTATCTGGCCAAGACGCCCGGTGTGATCAAGCGGCTGATGGTGAGCGGATTCAACATTCTGAATTTCTCGCAGCAGCCGAACGCGGCGCTCTTCGTCACCGCGCTCGCGCCGTGGGGCGAGCGGACGACACCGCAGACGAGCGTCAACGGGATCATCGGCACGATCTTTCGCGAAGGCGCGCTGATTCCCGAAGCGACGGTCGTTCCGCTGAATCCGCCGGCGCTCCCCGGTCTAGGCGCCTTCGGTGGCTTCAGCATGAAGATCGAGGATCACCACGGCGGAACGCCGCTCGCGCTTGCGAACGTCGCCGATCAGTTCGTCGCCGCCGCGAAGAAGCGGCCGGAAATCGGCTCGATCCGCTCGGGATTGAACCCGCGCACGCCCGCGTACCAGCTCAACGTCGACCGCGAGAAGGCGAAGACGCTCGGCGTTCCGATCATCGACATCTTCAACACGCTGCAGACGTTCCTCGGCGGCCTGCAGGTCAACGACTTCAATCGGTTCGGACGCAGCTACAAGGTCACGATGCAGGCCGAGCCCCAGTTCCGTGACGACATCTCGTCGATCAGGCTCTTCTACGTGCGAAGCGCGAAAGGCGAGATGGTTCCGCTGTCGACGCTCGTCACGACGACGCCGGCGAGCTCGCCGTCGGTGCTGCAGCGTTACAACCAGTTCGCCGAAGCGGATATCTCCGGCGATGCGGCGCCGGGTCACAGCGCCAGCGAGGCGACCGCCGCGCTCACTGCGGTCGCTGCGCAGGTTCTGCCGCAGGGCTACGGCTACGAATGGTCGGGGCTGTCGCTGCAGGAGCAGCAGTCGGCGGGCCAGACGCCGATCGTCTTCGGCCTCGCGATCGTGTTCGTGTTCCTGTTCCTCGCCGCGCTCTACGAAAGCTGGTCGGTGCCCTTCGCCGTGCTGCTCGCGGTTCCGATCGGCGTCTTCGGCGCGATCCTCGCGCTGGCCGTCGTCGGCGTCACGAACAACATCTACGCGCAGATCGGCCTGATCCTCCTGATCGGCCTGTCGGCCAAGAACGCGATCCTTATCGTCGAGTTCGCGAAGGTGCGCGTCGACGACGGCATGAATCCGTTCGACGCGGCGATCGCCGCGGCGAAGCTTCGGCTGCGCCCGATTCTGATGACGTCGTTCGCGTTCATCCTCGGCGTGCTGCCGCTCGCGCTCGCGCGCGGCGCCGGCGCCGGCGCGCGCGTATCGATGGGCGTCGCGGTATGCATCGGCATGGCGTTCGCCACGGCGTTCGGCGTCTTCATCGTGCCGGTGCTCTTCGTCGCGATCGAGCGGCTTGCCGCGCGCGTTCACCGCAAGCCGGTGGGCGGCGCGAACATCGCAACGCGAGAGTCGAGTGCCGCGGCACCCGGGCCGAAGGCGAAATGAATGCCTGGTTCGCGTATACGTGGTGCGCCGTGGCGCTCCTCGTCGCCGGCTGCTCGCTTGCGCCGCCCTATCGTCGTCCGGACGCCGCCGTCCCGGCCGCCTACCACGGCCCGGTGCACGAGGCGACGGCGCGCTCGATCGCCGATGTCGACTGGTGGAACGTGTTCGGCGATCCGAAGCTCGATGCGCTGATTCGCGAGGCACTCTCGGGCAACCTCGATCTTGCGGTCGTCGCCGCGCAGATCGCGCAAGCCGAGGCGCAGGTGCGCGCAGCGCGCTCGCCGATCTTTCCGCAGGTCAATGGCCAGGGACAGGCGTCGCGCGGCAATACCACCGCGCCGTTCGTCACGCAGAACAGTTTCGTCGCCGCACTCGCGCTGTCGTGGGAAATCGACTTCTGGGGCCGCTATCGCAACGCAACCGAAGCCGCACGCGCGAATCTGCTCGCGACCGAGGAGGCGCGACGCGGCATCATCGCGTCGCTCGTCGCGGGCGTCGCCCAACAGTACCTGCAGTTGAGCGCGCTGCATCAGCGGCTCGACATCGTCAACCGCACTGCAGCGGCGCAGCGCGATTCGCTGCGGCTCGTGAAGCTCCTTGCCGCGCACGGCGTGCAATCGGCGACCGAAGTGCGACAGGCGGAAACGCAGGTGCTGACGACCGAAAACCAGCTGCCGGCGATCGAGCGCCAGATCGGGCAAGCCGAGGATGCGCTGTCGATCCTGCTCGGCAAGCCGCCGCAATCGTTCGACGTCGCGGCGACGCTTCCTGCCGATGCGCTGCCGCCCGCCGTACCGCCGGGATTGCCGTCGGAACTGCTCGAGCGGCGTCCGGACATCCGCCAGGCGGAGCAGCAGCTGATTGCCGCGAACGCGAACATCGGCGTCGCGCGCGCCCAGTTCTTTCCGTCGATCTCGCTCACCGGGACGCTCGGCCGGGCCAGCGAAGCGCTCGCGGGACTCGTGACGAATCGCGGCTTGACGCTGCATGGGCTGAGCGTCGCCGCGAACGTGCCGATCTTCCAGGGCGGCGCGCTCGTGGCGAACGAGCAGATCGCAAAGGCGCAGGCGCAGCAGGCCACGGCGCAGTACCGGCGCACGGTGCTCGTCGCACTGCAAGAGGTGTCCGACGCGCTGATCGCCAGCGACCGCGACGCCGCGGAGGTCAAGGGCAATCGCGACCGGGTCGCGGTGGCGCAGGAATACCTGCGGCTTTCGAACGAGCGCTTTCGCGCCGGCGTCATCAGCTACCTCGAAGTGCTCGACGCGCAGCGGCAACTCTTCTCGGCGCAACTCGATCTGAACGCGAGCGAGGTGAGCCAGCGTCTCGACGTCGTGCAGCTCTACAAGGCGCTCGGCGGTGGATGGCAGGCGACGAACGAGGCTGCGCGATGACGGATCGCGGCCTGCACGCGATGCACTTTTTCGCGCGAACGGAGGACTGGTGGACAGTGACCTGCTGATCCTCGTTGCACGGATACTGCTGATGGCGCTCTTCGTGATGACGGGGTGGCAGAAGCTCACCGGATTCGCGGGCACCGTCGGTTACATGAAAGCGACCGGCGTACCCGCACCGGCGCTTGCGGCGTTCGTGTCGATCGTCATCGAATTTTTTTTCGCGATCGGCATCGTCCTCGGCATTTATCCGCGAACCCTCGCGTGGATCTTCGTGGCGTTCACGCTCGGCACCGCGCTGCTCGGGCATCGCTTCTGGACGATGCAGGGCGAAAAGCGCCACGAGAACTTTCTCAACTTCTTCAAGAACATCAGCATCGCGGGCGGCCTGATCCTGCTCGCCGTGGCCGGCCCGGGTCGCTACGTCCTGATCGGTAACTGACACGCACGAGCGCGCAATTGCCGGGTGCGCATCGTCAAATTCGCTCGCGCGCCGGGCGCGAACAGGAATCCATCATGAATCAGCCGTGATGGCAGCCGCCACGGTGATGCGGCTGCAGACGATAGTCTCGCGCGAGGTGGCGGCGACCAACGCAGCCTTCGTGACGGTCGGCGTGCTGCACGCAGGCGAGAAGGAGAACGTCATTCCCGACGAAGCGCTCATCAAGCTCAACGTGCGAACATTCGATGCCGGCGTGCGCAGGCCTGGAAACAGGCGTCGACGCGCTGGTTGTCGGTGCGCTGGCGGGGCTCGGCGCCCCCTGACGCATGATCCGTCCGGACACGATCGTGCTGATTCTCGACCTCGTCGGCACGTTCGTCTTTGCGATCAGCGGCGCGGCGGCAGCCGTCAATCGCCGGCTCGACATCTTCGGCATCCTCGTCCTGTCGTTCGTCGCCGCGCTGGCGGGCGCAGGCGTCGTCGTCCTCGGCGACATGTTTCATGTCTCCTATCGGATCTCCGCGCTCGTCGGCACCGCCTTGTGCTTCGGCTTGCGCATCATGGCGATCCGATACGGCTGGCATCTGCCCGCGGCTCGCCTCTCCGCGCAGCGCCGCGCCGAAACAAGCGCTGCCGACGACGAGCGCGCGCGCTGATCCGCTCGGCTAATTCGTCACGTAATCGGGATGCCGCGCGCGGATCGCTTCGATCTGCAACACCGTCCCGGACAGATGCTCGCGCACGCGCCGCTCGGCGCCGTCGGCGTCGCGCTTCGCGATCGCGTCGACGATCCGCGCATGATCGCGCAGGATCGCCTCACCCTTCCCTGCGACCGGAAGGTGCAACCTGCGCAGCCGATCAAGGTGGCCGCTGCGTCTGCGCACTTCCTCCCAAAGGCCGGGCACGTCGGCAGCCTCGTACATCTCGCGATGGAATGCCTGGTCGCGCGCGACGAACTCGGGATAGTCGCCGGCTGCGAGCGCTGCTCGCTGCCGTGCAATCGTGGCGCGCAGCCGCCTGACGAGCGCGGGCTCGGCGTTGCCGGCGAGCGTGCGCGCGACCTCGAGCTCGATCGCGCGGCGCAGGAAATGCGCCTGCCTCGCCTGCGCGATGTCGATGCGGCTCACCATTGTCTTGTGCTGCGGGAAGACGTCGACCAGGCCTTCCTCCTCGAGGCGCATCAGCGCGTCGCGGACCGGCGTCTGGCTCACGCCGAAGCTCGACGCGAGCTCGGCGCGCGACAGGATCATGCCCGGCGTCAGGTCGAGCGCGACGATGCGCTCGCGCAGGTGATCGAGCACCTGCGGCGCCGCATGGCGCGAGCGGTCGAGGCGCGGTCGCGATCGGGCGAGCGCTTCGGCAGGCTTGGGCATCGTCAACGTTGACACACTAATATCTTAGTGCTTTACTTGCCGATGTCAACGCTCGCGCTCGTGCGGGCGAATTCCCGGAGGAGAGATCCCGATGCGCCCATCGCTTTCGCTCGCCGCGCTCGCGGCCTGTGCGACGTTTCTCATTGCGCCGCTGTCGGCCGTTGCACAACAGAAGGCGGAAATCACGATCACGCGCCAGCCCGGCATCCTCTACCTGCCGTCGCACGTGATGGAAAAGCAGCACCTGATCGAGCAGGAAGCCGCGAAGCGCGGCCTGCCCAACCTCAAGGTGAAGTGGGCGAACCTGTCCGGCGGCGGCGCGCAAACCGATGCGCTGCTCGCCGGCAGCGTCGACGCCGTGAATACCGGCGTCGGCAACCTGCTGCTGCTGTGGGACCGCACGAAGGGTGGCGTCAAGGGGATCGTCGCGAACTCCGCGCTGCCGCTCACGCTGATCACGCGCAACCCGAACATCAAGACGCTGAAGGACTACGGGCCGAACGACCGCATCGCGGTGCCGACGCTCAAGGTGTCGACGCAGGCGATCCTGCTGCAGATGGCGGCCGAGAAGCTCTGGGGCGCCGACCACATGACGAAGCTCGACGCGAACACCGTGCAGCTCGGCCATCCCGATGCCGCGACGATGATGGCAAACCCGAAGGGCGAGATCACGAGTCACTTCGCCGCCCCGCCCTACTCGTATTTCGAGCTCAAGAACGTGCAGGGCGCGCACATCGTCATCGGCTCGCCCGAGATCATCGGCGGCCCGCTCACGCAATCGCAGTTCTTCACGACGACCAAGTTCGCCGAAGCGAACCCGAAGGTCATCGAGGCGATCAAGGCGGCGACGCTCGACGCGATTGCGTTCATCAGGAAGGACACACCGGCTGCCGTCGACATCTACAAGGAGATCACGCACGACAAGATGCCGAAGGACGAGATCCTCGACATGCTGAAGCAGCCCGGCATGATGGAGTGGACCGCGGCGCCGCAGGGCACGATGAAGTTCGCCGAGCACCTGCACAAGGTCGGCACGCTGAAGACGATGCCATCGAAGTGGACCGACTACTACCTGCCCATCACCGCCGACCTTCCGGGCAACTGAGCGAAGGAGTCACGCATGCGATTGAGCGATGACACGCGCGAGAAGCTCAAACAGGTGAGCGTCGCGACGATCACGACGGCGCTCTTCAAGCGCGGCCTGCGCAACCAGTTCATCCAGGACGTGCACCCGCTGAACCCGTCCCTCGGCAACATGGTCGGCGAGGCGTTCACGTTGCGCTACATCCCGGCCCGCGAGGATCTCAATCCGATCGGCGTGTTCAGGGACCGCGCGCATCCGCAGCGCAGGGCGATCGAGGAATGTCCGCCCGGCGCGGTGATGGTGATCGACAGCCGCAAGGACGCGCGCGCCGCGTCGGCAGGATCGATTCTCGTCGCGCGGCTGATGAAGCGCGGCTGCGCCGGCATCGTCACCGACGGCGGCTTTCGCGATTCGCCGGAGATCGCGAAACTGCCGTTCCCCGCGTATCACGAACGCCCGGCATCGCCGACCAACCTCACGCGGCACCAGGCGCTCGACATTAACGTCCCGATTGGCTGCGGCGACGCCCCGGTGTTTCCCGGCGACGTCGTCGTCGGCGATGCCGAAGGCGTCGTCATCATCGCGGCGCACATCGCCGACGAGATCGCAGCGGAAGCGGTCGAGATGACGGCGTTCGAGGACTTCGTCACCGGGGAAGTGCTGAAGGGCCGCTCGATCCTCGGCCTCTATCCCGCGACCGATCCGCAGACCGAGCGCGATTTCGCGGCGTGGCGAGAGGCCAACGCGCGATAATCCGGGACGTGGGGCTGGCTTCGACTGCGCGGCCCGAGGACGACGGAGCGATCATGGAAGCAGCAGCGAACTACATCGCCGGCGAATGGGTCGGCGCAGGCCAGGCGGCCGAGAACATCAACCCGTCGAACACGCGCGACGTCGTCGGCGTGTTCGCGCGCGCCGACATCGAGGACACGAAGCGTGCGATCGCGGCAGCGAAGCAGGCGTTCGCGTCGTGGTCGCGCAGCGGCATCCAGCAGCGCCACGACCTGCTGAAGAAGATCGGCGACGAGATCCTTGCCCGCAGGGACGAGCTCGGCCGGCTCCTCGCCCGCGAGGAAGGCAAGACGCTGCCCGAGGCCGTCGGCGAAGTGGCACGCGCCGGGCAGGTCTTCCTGTTCTTCGCCGGCGAGGCGCTGCGCATCGCGGGCGAGAAGATCGCGTCGGTTCGCCCGAACATCGACATCGAGATCACGCGCGAGCCGCTCGGCGTCGTCGGCGTGATCACGCCGTGGAACTTCCCGATCGCGATCCCGGCATGGAAGATCGCGCCCGCCCTCGCCTACGGCAACTGCGCCGTCTTCAAGCCGGCCGACCTCGTGCCGGCCACCGCGCACGCGCTGTCGGAGATCGTCGTGCGTGCCGGTCTTCCGCCGGGCGTCTTCAATCTCGTGATGGGCCGCGGCTCGGTCGTCGGCGAGACGTTGATCAAGCACCCGGACGTCGCGGCGATTTCGTTCACCGGATCGGTTGCGACGGGCCGCCAGATCGCCGCCGACTGCATCGCCGGCATGAAGAAGTTCCAGCTCGAGATGGGCGGCAAGAATCCGCTCGTCATCGTCGACGATGCGGAGCTGAACGTCGCCGTCGAATGCGCGGTGAACGGCGCGTTCTTCTCGACCGGACAACGCTGCACGGCGTCGTCGCGGCTGATCGTCACCGAAGGCATTCACGACCGCTTCGTCCAGGCGATGGCCACGCGGATGAAGGCGCTGGTCACCGACGACGCCCTCAAGTCGGGGACGCACATCGGACCCGCCGTCGATCGCAGCCAGCTCGACCAGGACCTTTCGTACATCGACGTCGGCCGCAAGGAAGGCGCGCATCTCGCGGCAGGCGGCGGCACGATCGAGCGCGAAACGCCCGGCTTCTACGTCCAGCCGACGCTCTTCACCGGTGTGCGCAACGACATGCGCATTGCGCGCGAGGAAATCTTCGGGCCGGTGGCGGCGGTCATTCGCGCGCGCGACTACGACGAAGCGCTCGCGCTCGCCAACGACACGTCGTTCGGCCTTTGCGCCGGCATCTGCACGACGAGCCTCAAGCACGCGACGCACTTCAAGCGCAATGCCGACGCCGGCATGGTGATGGTCAATTTGCCGACCGCCGGTGTCGACTATCACGTGCCGTTCGGCGGCCGCAAGGCCTCGAGCTACGGTCCGCGCGAGCAGGGACGCTACGCGGCCGAGTTCTATACGACGGTCAAGACCTCGTACACGTTGCCGTAGCGAGTGAGCGTACCCGCGGTACCGCTACGCGGGCTGGCCGTCGCCGTAGCGCTGCGCGATGGCTTCGCGGAACGCGGCGTCGCTTTGCGGCTTGACGAACAGCGTGACGACTTCCGGATGCTCGCCGCGAACCTTGCGCTCGATCTCCGCAACGATCCGCTCGACGTCCTGCGCGGTCAACTCGTTCGCGAAATCGATGCTGAGCGCCGCGACGATCTGATCCGGTCCCATCTGGGTCGTGATGATGCCGTTCGCGCTCTTCACGCCCGGCTCGTTCGCGGCGACGCGGACGATCGCGTCGGTGAGCGACTGGCGCGCGCGCTCGCCGATCAAAAGGCTCTTGCTCTCGCGCGCGAGCAGCATCGACGTCACCGCGAGGACGACGCCGATCAGGATCGAAGCGACGCCGTCCATCGTCGGCACGCCGAGATGCGCCGATGCGAACGTGCCGATCGCCGCGATGACGATGCCGATCAGCGCGGCGCTGTCCTCGAACAGCACCATGAACGACGGCGGATCCTTGCTGCGGCGGAACGCCTCGACGTAACCGAGGTCGCCCTTCACTTCCCGGAACTTGCGCAGCGCGATCGTCCATGACGCGCCTTCGAACACGAACGCGAACGCGAGCACGACGTAGTTGACGATCGGATCGTTGATCTCCTCGGGTGCGCGGATATGCGCGATGCCTTGCAGGATCGACACGCCGGAGCCCAGCGCGAAAATCAGCAGCGCCACGATGAAGCTCCAGAAGTAGAGTTCGCGGCCGTAGCCGAACGGATGCGTCGCATCGGGACGCTCGCTCGCGCGGTGCATGCCGTAGAGCAGCAGCACCCCGTTGCCGGTGTCGACGAGCGAATGCACGGCCTCGGACAGCATTGACGAGCTGCCGGTCCATGCCGCCGCGATGCCCTTCGTCACGGCGACGAGGAGATTACCGATCAGGCCGGCATAGACGGCGACCTTCGATTGCGATTCGGCCATGCTCGCAGCGGCCGGCCGCGAAAGCCGCTATCGTCCGAGCTGCGTCAGCGCCTCGGCGAGGATGCGCACGGTCCTGTCGACGTGTCCGAGCTTGTCGAGCCCGAAGAGCCCGATGCGGAAGGTCTTGAAGTCGGCCGGTTCGTCGCATTGCAGCGGCACCCCGGCGGCCGTCTGCAAGCCGACACCGACGAAGCCGCTGCCCGACTGGATCCCGGGGTCGTCGGTGTAGCTGACGACGACGGTCGGCGCCTCGAAGCCCTTCGCCGCGACGCTCGGCATACCGCGGTCGGCGAGGAGCCGCCGCACCTTGGCGCCGAGATCGGTCTGCGCCGCCTTTGCGCGCTCGAAGCCGAAACGCTCCAACTCCTGCATCGCGTCGCGAAGCTGCGCGAGCGAATCGGTCGGCATCGTCGCGTGATACGCATGGCCGCCGCCCTTGTACGCATCCATGATCGACAGCCACTTCTTCAGGTCGCACGCGAAGCTCGTGCTCGTGGTGGCGTCGATCGCCGCGCGGGCGCGTTCGCCGAGCATCACCATCGCGTAACCCGCCGCGCTGCTCCAACCCTTTTGCGGCGCACTGATCAGGATGTCGACGCCCAGCGCCTGCATGTCGACCCACAGCGTCCCCGAGGCGATGCAATCGAGCACGAACATCGCGCCGACCGAATGCGCCGCGTCGGCAATCGACTGCAGATACGCGTCGGGCAGCATGATGCCCGACGCGGTTTCGACGTGCGGCGCGAACACGAGGTCCGGCCGCTCGCCCTTGATGATGCCGACGATCTCGTCGAGCGGCGCTGGTGCAAACGGCGCGTGCGGTCCCGAGCCGATGCGCCGCGCCTTCAGCACGGTGGTCGAGGCGGGAATGTCGCCCATTTCGAAGATCTGCGACCAGCGGTAGCTGAACCAGCCGTTGCGCACGACGAGGCACCGCTTGCGCGTCGCGAACTGCCGCGCGACCGCTTCCATGCCGAAGGTCCCGCTGCCGGGCACGATCACCGCGGCCTTCGCGCGATACGCGGATTCGAGCGTATCGGCGACCTCGTTCATCACGCGCTGGAACGCGCGCGACATGTGATTCAGCGCACGGTCGGTATAGACGACCGAGTATTCGAGCAGGCCGTCGGGATCGACGTCGGGAAGCAGTCCGGGCACGTTCGACTCCAGCTTGAGTTTTCGACAGGAACGATGAGGGCGCGCTAAGGCGTCGTCACGGCGGCCCGCGACGCGCGATCGGCATTGCGATTGCGCGCGAGCCAGTCGTCGACGAGCGCGACGATGCGATCGACCGCGGCAAGCCGCAGGCTCTTCTGCTCGCCGATCGTCTGCACCAGTTGATCGACGCGCTCGATGTTGCGTGCGCCATTGGCGAGCGCGCGCGCCGCCGACGACGGCTTCGTCAGTCCCTGCGCCGCTCGGGCATATTTGGCGAACGGGACGAGATCGTCGTCGCTCGCGCCGAGCGCCTTGCACACGTCCGCGACCCACTCGTAGACCTCGCGCGACGCAGCAGGATCGGCATGCACGGCATCGCGAATCGAGCGCATTCCGTCGCGCTCGACGCATCGGTAGTTACCGGTCAGCAGCATGCTCCACTTCGCAAGCGGCACGAAGATCGAATCGTGCACCTTGAGCCTGACCGGCAACTCGACGGCACCATGATCGGTCTGCAACCGGCTCGCATCGATGTCCGCGGCAAGCTCGCGCAGCATCGCCGTATGCGCGTCGGAGACGAAGCGCGCGGCCTTGAAGTTGGTCGGCAGGCTGACCTGCAACACGTTGACCTTCGCATCGGCGGGGCGAAACGCCTGCGGGTCGGGACTGCACAACGTCATCAGCGCCGGATCGAACGCGTGCCAAACAGTGGGATCGGTGTAGCAGCCGCGAAGCGGCGCCGTTTCGAGGTCCGGAATTCGTGCGAGATACGGCAGCGGCGGCATGTTCATGATCGACATGCACGGCACTTTGGCGAGCGCCACCTCGTGCAGCAACTCGCGCACGCCGGGTGACGCGTATTGCGGCTCCTGCATCGCCAGGGCGACGAGATCGTAACCGGCCGGATCGACGTCGCTCGCGCCGCTCGCCGAAACGCGTCCGGGCAAGCGCCGCGTGTCGATCTCGACTTGCTCGCTCGATCCTCTGACCGGCAGTCGGACGCGAAAGCCTTCGCTGTTGATCAGCTCCGCTTCGGCGGGCAGGCAGACGAGCCGTACGTCGTGGCCCGCCAGCAGAAGCTTCGCACCGAGCAGAGAGCCGTACGATGCGCCGAAGATCAGGATGTTGTACTTCCGTGACATTTGAGAGCTTCCTCCGTTGCTTGACCTAGCCCAATCCGCTCACCGGAATCGCCGCGCCGTGGAGCGCCCGGGCTGCAGGGGACGCGAGAAACGCGATTATGCTCGCAAGGTCTGCGGGGGCCACCCAGCGCGCGGGATCGACGTCCGGCATGGCCTGCCGGTTCTGCGGCGTGTCCAGCGTCGTTGGCAGCACGCAGTTGACGTTGATGCCATGCGCGCGCAGTTCGGCCGACATCGCCTCGGTGAGTCGGATCACCACAGATTTCGACGCCGCATACGCGCCCACGTTCGCCGATGCCTTCAATGCGGCATAGGCCGCGACGTTGACGATGCGGCCGCCACCCGACGCCAGCATCTTTGGCACGACCGCGCGTGCCATGTCGAGCACGCTTCTCGCGTTCAGGTCGAACAGGAACTGCCACGTCTCGTCCGACGTTTCGTGGACGGGCTCGCCCATGCGGAAACCGCCGGCAAGGTTGCACAGCACGTCGATCCGCCCGAATCGGGCGGCGGCCGCGCCGGCAACGGCGTTCGCGTCCTGCTGTGCGACGAGATCGGCGGCGACGAACAGGCGTCGTGGGCCTTCGTCGCCAAAATGCCTGGCGAGGCTGTCGCGCGAGCGACCGACGAGCACCAGATTGGCGCCACGCACGTCGAATGCGTCGGCGACGGCGCGGCCCAGGTTGCCGGTTGCGCCGGTGATGATCACGGTTTCGATGTCGGTTTCCACGAAGCTCCTCTCGTGCGAGACGCGGGTCACGGTCGCTCCGATGTCCCGGACGGCGGCCAGCACTTCCTCCCGCGCCGCCAATTTTGCTATCGTCCGTTACCGCGCGCCGCGCGCCGTTACCAGGTCTCGACCATGAACTCGCCATCCGCGCATCGGCGTCCCGACACGTTGGGCGTGCATTCGCTCGATCGGTTCGTCTTCAGCGTCCCCGATCTCGATACCGCCGAGCGCTTCTACACGAGCTTCGGGCTCGACGCCCGCCGCGACGCAAACCGCCTCGATCTCCTGGCGCGCGACAGCGCGCATTGCTGGGGCAGCGTGTTCGCGAACGGCCAGCCCAAAAAGCTCCAGTATCTGCGCTTCAGCGCCTACGACGACGATTTCGACGCGCTGGCCGCCCGCTTGCGCAGCGCCGGGAGCTGCGATCCGCATCCCCTTTCCGACGGCGCCGGCGTCTGGACGCGCGACCCCGACGGTACACCGGTGCAACTCGTCGCCGGGCCCAAGGTGTCGGCGCACGCGAAGCGCACCGCCGATCGGCCGGCGCCCGCGGCGCCGGGCAAGGGCGCCGCACCCAATCGGAAGACGGCCGCGCGCGTACGTCCGCGGCGCCTTTCGCACGTGCTGCTTTTCACGCCCGACGTGCCGCATCAGCTTGCGTTCTACACGCAGACGCTGGGCCTGCGGCTGTCCGATCGCTCGGGCGACATCATCGCATTCCTGCATGCGCCGCACGCGAGCGATCACCACGTGCTCGCGTTCGCGAAGTCGCATGCGCCGGGACTGCACCACTCGAGCTGGGACGTCGACAGCTTCGACGACGTCGGCCTCGGTGCCGAAGCGATGCGCGGCGCCGGCTACGCGAAAGGCTGGGGCGTCGGGCGTCACGTGCTCGGCTCGAATTACTTCTACTACGTACAGGACCCGTGGGGAAGCTTTGCCGAATATTCGTTCGACATCGACTTCGTGCCCGCGGACGTCGACTGGGCGCCGGGCGATCATCCGCCCGAGGACTCGTTCTACGTCTGGGGACCGGCGGTGCCCGACGATTTCGTCGTCAACCACGAGGCGCCGGCGTGACGAAGCGCCGCATTCATGGTTGAAGAAGAACGCCGCCGAATGACGCAACGCACGTGAACGGAGGAAGCATGAGCATCGGACGAATCGCGCGACAGGCCGTCGCGCTTTGCGCGCTGTCGATGATGGCCGGCGCGTCGCTTGCGCAGAACGCGCAGCCGCCCATCCGCATCGGCAGCACGCTCGCACTGACCGGTCCGCTGGCGGCGACGAGCCTCGTGCACAAGGTCGTCGGCGAGATCTACGTCGAGCAGCTGAACGAGCGCGGCGGATTGCTCGGACGCAAGGTCGAATGGATCGTCAAGGACGACCAATCGAAGCCCGATCTCGCGCGAACGCTCTACGAACAGCTCGTCACGTCGGACAAGGTCGATCTGTTGATGGGCCCGTACGCGACCGGGGCGATCCTCTCGGCGATGGGCGTCGCGCAGCGCTACCACAAGGTGCTCGTTCACCACACGTTCGGCATCCCGTCGATGGCGAACTACGACATGCAGTTTCCGGCGTGGTCGCTGGGGCCCGACCCGGCGACGACGGTGCCGAACACGGTGTTCGACGCGCTCGCCGCATCGCCCGCGCCGCCGAAGACGATCGCCATCGTCACGAGCAAGTTCCCGTCGGTGCACTTCATGTCGCTCGGCGCGCGCGAAGTCGCGAAGAAGCGCGGCTTGCAGGAAGTGCTGTTCCTCGAATGGGACTTCGGCAATCTCGACTACGGCCCGATCGCGGCGCGGATCAAGGATGCGAAGCCCGACTTCCTGTGGGTCGGCGCACTGGGTCTCGAAGGCAATCAACTGCTCGACGCGATGCACAAGATCGACTACGCGCCGAAGGAGCACTTCTACATGTATCCGGCGCCCGGGCCCATGTCGAAGTCGCCGCTCGCGAACGATGCGCTGTCGATGACGATGTTCGAGGAGCACCCGCCGTTCACGAACGCGCCGGGCGCCGCGCAATTCATCAAGCTCTACCACGAGCGCGCGGCGAAGGTGGGCATACCCGACACCTCCGTCGAAGTGCAGGCCGCCGCGTCGTATAGCGCGTGGCAGATTCTCGAAGCCGGCGTGAAAGGCGCGGGAAGCCTCGACGACAAGGCGATCGCGGCCTACCTCAAGAAGAACGGCGCCGATACGATCCAGGGGCATCTGCGCTTCGACGGCCCGCACAATTACGGCGACGACCTGATGCGCGTCAAGCAGGTGCAGGACGGGCATTGGGTGACGGTGTACCCGAAGGCCTATGCTGCGCCAGGCGCAACGCTGCGGGTGCAGTAGGCACCGTTTCTATCTGGCACCGCTTGTGAACTGCCGCGTGCCACGCCGACGCATCGCTGCGTGATCCAAGTCAATGACGCTCCCAAGCGCGACCCTCCTGGTGCAATCGGCGCTGTCGGGAGTCTTCATCGGCAGCCTCTACGGGCTGCTCGGATTGGGGCTCAGTCTTTCGTGGGGGCTGCTGCACGTCATCAACCTCGCGCATTTCGCGTTCGCCTTCCTCGCCGCGTATCTCTGTTACCAGCTCGCGGGCGTTGGCGGCATCGATCCGCTGCTGACGCTCGTGCTGATCGTGCCGCTCTTCGCGGCGCTCGGGATCGCCGTGCAAGCGTTGCTCGCGCGCTTTTCGTTGTCGCCGCTCAATTCGCTGCTCGCGACGTTCGGTATGACCGCGATCGTCGAGGCCGGGATCCAGGGCTACTGGACCGCCGATTTCCGCAGGCTCGAATCGGTCTATGCCGGTGAGAAGCTTCGCATCGGCGGACTGTTCGTACCGGTACCGGAACTGATCACGCTCGTGTTGTCAGTCGCACTGTCGTTCGGCATCTACGCCGCAGTGCGCTACACGCGGCTCGGCCGCGCGTTGCGCGCGCTCGCCGAGGACGCGCCGATCGCCGCGGCGTTCGGCATCAACGCGAAAGCGCATGCGCTGACGATCGCCGGCGTGTCGGGCGCGCTCGCCGGCATCGCCGGCGTCTGTCTCGCGCTCTCGTTCACGCTGACGCCGTCGTCGATGTACGCGTGGATCGGTGTCGTGTTCGCCGCGGTCATGCTCGGAGGACTGGGATCGGCGCTCGGCCCCCTTTTCGCCGGTGCGGCGATCGGCGTGTCGGAAGCGATCACGATGGCGGTGGCCTCGCCGTCGTGGGCGCCGATCGTGTCGTTCACGCTGCTGATCGCGCTCTTGCTCCTGCGGCCGGGCCGAACCTGAAGCTCGACCGTCCGATCGTTGCCGTCGTCGCGGCCGGCTGCGCACTCGCGGCGATTGCGTTCCTGCCGCTTCCGGCGTTCTACGCGTCGTTCCTCTACCTCGTGCTGCACTGGATCGTACTCGCGACGTCGTGGAACATCCTGTCCGGCTACTCCGGGTATTTCTCGTTCGGCCACGGTGCGTTCTACGGCGCGGGCGTGTATACGGCGGCCGTGCTGGCCGGCACGTTTGGCGTTCCATTCCTGTGGACGCTGCCCGCGGCGGGACTCGTCGCAGCGCTTCTCGGCGTCGCGCTCGGGGCCGTCGTGTTTCGCGTGCGCCGCGTGCGCGGCGAGCTCTTCGCGCTGTTGACGCTCGCGGTGACGTTCGTGCTCGCGACGATCGTGCAGAACACCCCGATCGACGGCGGTCCCGGCGTCTATCTCTCGACCGTTCCGGTGCCCGCGATCGCGCCCACCGCGGCGGGCGCGTTCTACCTGATGGCGCTCGCGCTCGCCGTCGTCACGCTCGTGCTCGCGCGCGCGATCGCGACGTCGCGGCTCGGCCTCGCATTGTTCGCAATCCACGACGACGAAGACGCAGCCGAAGTCATGGGCGTGCCGACCTACGCGTGCAAGCTCGTCGCCTTCGGTGTTTCGTGCGCGCTCGCCGGCCTGGCCGGTGCGATGCAGGCGTTGTTCGTCTCGTACGTGACGGCCGGCAGCACGTTCAACATCACGGTGCCGCTGACGGTCGTGCTGATGAGCGTGCTCGGCGGCACGCGGCACTTCGCCGGACCCGCGCTCGGCGCGTTGATCATCACGATACTGCTGTACGCATCGACCGCCGCCGATCACGCCGTTGCCGGCAAGGCGATCACCGGCGCGATTCTCGTCGGCGCCGTGCTGTTCATGCCGAACGGCATTCTCGGTCGCGTATGGCGCAGGTCGCCGCGCGCCCCGCGCGAAGCGGCCGCGATGCCGCCAGCGACCGCGGGCGCCGATATCGCGGTTCGCACGGTGCGCGCGAACCGCGGTGCGCCGCTTCTCGTCGTGCGCGGCCTGCGCAAATCGTTTCGCGGCGTGCGCGCGCTCGACGGCGTCGACATCGACGTGCGCGACGGCGAGATCCTCGGCGTGCTCGGTCCCAACGGGTCGGGCAAGTCGACGTTGATCAACGTCGTCAGCGGCCACTACGCCCCCGATGCCGGCAGCGTCCGCTTCGCCGGCGTCGAGCTTGCCGGCATGCCCGCGCATCGGATCGCGCGCGCCGGAATCGCGCGCACCTACCAGGTGCCGCGTCCGTTCGCCCATCTCGTGTTGCGCGACAACGTCGCGCTGACGGCGATGTTCGGCGCCGCGAAGCGCGATCGGCCGCAGGCGAATGCCGACGCACAGCACTGGCTCGCGTTCACGGGGCTTTCGACACGCGCCGCCCTCCTGCCCGGGGCGCTCAACCTGCACCAGACGAAATTCCTCGAGCTCGCACGCGCCCTCGCCGCGAAGCCGCGTCTACTGATGCTCGACGAAGTGCTGTCCGGATTGACGCCCGCCGAGATCGACGATGCCGTCGCGCTGATCGAGCGCATTCGCGAAGGCGGCACGACGATCGTCCTCGTCGAGCACGTGATGCGCGTGGTCACCGCGCTGTCGGATCGCATCGTCGTGCTCGACCAGGGGCGCGTGCTCGCGGAAGGCGACGCATCGGCCGTGATGGCACGCGGCGACGTCGCGGAGGCCTATCTCGGCGTCGCCCATGCTTGACGTGCGCGGTCTCTGCGTCAACTACGGCGCCGCGCCGGCACTGCGGGACGTCTCGCTCGCGATCGGCGCCGCCGAACTCGTCTCGCTCGTCGGCCCGAACGGCGCCGGCAAGACGACGCTCGTCAATGCGATCGCCGGCGTGCACAGGGCGGCCGCCGGGCGAATGACGATGGACGGCAACGATCTGATCGCCCTTCCGCCGCACTGCTACTGCGAGCATGGCATTGCGCTCGTTCCCGAGGGGCGGCGGCTGTTTGCGCGGATGAGCGTGCGCGAGAACCTCGAGATCGGCGCGTATCGCGCGGCGGCGCGCAGCACGCGCAATGCGACGATCGAAAGCATCTGCGCGTTGTTCCCCGCGGTGCGCGACAAGCTCGACGCGCCGGCCGGTTCGCTCTCGGGCGGCCAGCAGCAGATGGTCGCGATCGGCCGTGCGCTGATGGCGAAGCCGCGGCTTCTGCTGCTCGACGAGCCGTCGCTCGGCCTTTCACCCTTGATGGTGCAGGCGATGTTCCGCGCGATCCGCGACGTGCACGCGGCCGGGACCGCGGCGCTGCTCGTCGAGCAGAACGTCGCGATGGCGCTCGACATCGCCGATCGCGCGTATCTGATCGAGGAGGGCCGCATCGTCGCGGCAGGTAGCGCATCCGAACTGCGCGATCATCCGGACCTGCGGCGCGCCTATCTCGGCGCCGCGGCGCGATGAGCGCTTCCATCAACCGGCCGGGAGGCAACGCCATGACGAAACCGAAAGTGGGGATCATCGTCGGCAGCAATCGCCGCGAATCGATCAATCGCAGGCTGGCGAAAGCGCTTGCCAATCTCGAAACGGATCGGCTCGATTTCGGCTGGATCGGCATCGACGATCTGCCGATGTACAACCAGGATCTCGAGGCCGATCGGCCCGAGACCGTTCGCCGCTTCGCCGCGGACGTCGGGCAATATCCGGCGCTGCTCTTCGTGACGCCCGAGCACAACCGCTCGTTACCGGCCGTGCTGAAGAATGCGATCGACTGGGGGTCGAAGCCGACCGACAAGAACGTCTGGCGCGGCAAGGTGGCGGCGATCACCGGGACGTCGTTCGGTGCCATCGGAACGGCCGTCGGTCAACAGCATCTGCGGCAGATCCTCGGCATCCTGGGCGTGCTGGTCATGGGGGGCGAAGCCTACATCTCCTTTCGCCCGGATCCCGTCGACAACGATGGTCATTTCGTCGACGAGAGCAAGCGCGAGTTCCTGCAGGCCTACATGGACCGGTTCGCGACGCTCGTGACCAAGCTCGCCGGCACGTCGTAGCGTCAGCGGTTCAGTTCGCGGCGCGGCGCCGGCCGCGTGCCGAGCGTGACGTCGACGTTGCGATGCTTGCCGCCGCGCTCGATGTCGAGCGTCACGTGCGTGCCCGGCTCGAGCTCGAGCGTCGCACCGGCCAGGTCCTCGGGCTGCTCGATCCGGTGGTCGCCGAAGCCGACGATCACGTCGCCCGGCTTGATCCCCGCATGATCGGCCGGCGCGCCGGGTTGCACGGCGGCCACGAGCGCGCCTTGCTGGCCGCGCGACGGCTGCATCGTCGACACGCCGAGCCACCCGCGCGCGACGCGACCGTTCTTCTTGAGGCTCGCGATCACCTTCTGCGCGAGATCGATCGGTATCGCGAAGCCGATGCCTTCGGAGCCGCCGCCGCGCGAGAGGATCATCGAGTTGATGCCGATCAGCCGGCCGGATGTGTCCACCAGCGCGCCGCCCGAATTGCCCGGATTGATCGCCGCATCGGTCTGGATGAAATTCTCGATCGGGTTGATGCCGATGCCCTTTCGACCGAGCGCGCTGATGATGCCTTGCGTGACCGTCTGGCCGACGCCGAGCGGGTTGCCGACCGCAAGCACGACGTCGCCGACCGCGGCATTCTTCAAATCCCCGATCACGATCGGGTGCAACCCGGTCGGATCGATCTTCAGCAATGCGAGATCCGAATCGGGATCGACGCCGACCAGCTTCGTGCCGCGGATCGAGCCGTCGGGCAGCGACACGGCCAGCTCGTTCGCGCCTTCGACGACGTGGTTGTTCGTGACGACGTCGCCGTCGCCGTCGATCAGCACGCCCGAGCCGAGCCCTTCGCTCAACAATGCGCGGCCGCCGAGGCCGAGCGGCCCCCGCGCCACCGATCGCGCCGAATGCACGGTCAGTACCGAAGGCGCGGCGCGCTGAACGGCGCTGCGAAAGCTGATGCTGAGTGCCGCGCCCATTGCGTTCTCCGCGGTCGCGGGCGGCGGCACGGCCGCCGGCGCTGCAGCGGGCGGCGCGGGGACCGGCATTGCCGGGGCAGGCACCGTCGCGGGCGGCAACGCGTTTCGCGGCGCCTCGTCCTGCGCGTAGCGGCCGGCCGCATAGCCGACGATCGCGGCGAGGATCAACTGCATCAGCACGACGGAGAAACGCATGACGCCTCGCTTGGGCTCAAAGAGCCTGGACGTGTCCCGAAATCATCGGAACCGTTTAGACCATGATCTCGGCGACCACCGGCAGATGATCCGACGCGCTTCGCGCGAGCGGCGTCGCATGGCGTGCCACGTGACGCAGCGAACCCGCCGGCGATACCCAGATCCGGTCGAGCGCGAACACGGGCCGGCGCGCCGGAAACGTGCGCGGCGCCGCCGGCATTTCACGAAAGTGCGAATGCAACCAGCGCAACGGACGCCCCCACAGGTACCACTCGTTCAGGTCGCCCATGAGCAGCGTCGGACGCGGGCTGTCGCATTCGACCCTGGCCAGTATGCGGCGAACCTGCTCGCGCCGCTCGCCGGGACGCAAACCCAGGTGCGTCGCCACGACGCGCAGAAGTGGCCGCAGCCCGAGGTCGATGCAGCAATCGAGCGCACCGCGCGGCTCGTAATGGTCGACCGCGAGATCGAGATGCTCGACGCTGCGCACGGGAAACCTGGACAGTATCGCATTGCCGAAATCCGAGCCGTGACGCTGCCGCAGAAGACCGGCGACGACGTGATAGCCGGTGTCGCGCTCGAGGTCGGCGAGGAAGCTCGTATGCGCCTCCTCCGACGCGACTTCCTGCAGTGCCACGACGTCCGCATCGATTTCCCGCAGCACGCCGACGATGCGCGCGGGCGCATAGCGGCCGTCGATGCCGACGGCGCCATGAATGTTCCAGGTGGCAACGCGCAGCGCGGTCGCCGACGCCGCGGCGCCGCCCGCCGGCATGTAGGCGGCACGTTCCGCCGCCATGCTAAGCCGGCGCCGACGTATCGCCGCGCCCGCGTCCGCGCAGCATCCGCCGCAGCACGACGGCCAGCGCGACGATCAGCGCCAGCGCGAGCGCGAGAAGGCCGAGCGTATCGGGCCCGGGGTCCCGCAGCGCGGCGATCGCGCGATCGACGAAGAACGTCATCGTCACGATGCCGGGCAAAAGCCCGATGACGGTGCCGAGCAGGAAATCGCTCCAGCGAATGTGCGAGGCGCCGGCGACGACGTTGACGATCGAGAACGGCGCAATCGGCAGCATGCGCACGAACGCGATCGCAATCAGGCCGCGCTTCGCGAGCCGGCGCGACAGGTCGTTGACGCGCTTTCCGGCGAGCTTGCGCACCGTCTCGCGTCCGAGCCTGCGGCCGATGCCGAACGTCAGCGCGGCCGATGCCGTCGCGCCGATGATCGTGTAAACGGGTCCGAGCCACGGGCCGAACACCAGCGCCGTCACGGCGATCAGCACGAGCAGTGGAAAGGCGACGAGACCCGCGCCGACGAATGCGACCAGCACCGCGAGCGGCGCCCATGGCTCTTCGCTGACAGCGGTGCCGATGTCGACGAGGCGATCGAGCGCAAGCCATTGGTGCAGCGGCGTGAACCGCCACGCGACCGCCATCACGGCCAGCGCCGCGACGCCCGCCGCGGTGCCGATCAACCTTGCGCGCGTGCCGCTGCGCACGTCCTGCGGCGCCAGTTCGGCGGCCACGAGGTCGGGATCGAGCGGCTGCTCCGGATCGAATACGTGCTGATCGGGCATCAGCGCATCGAGCGCCGGGTCGAAGCGCGGCTCGATGACGGCGAGCGATCGCTCGTGGCCATTCGCGAGCGCCGCGATCGCCCGATGCAGGCTTCCTTCGCGCGATAGCGCTGCCGCCACCGCGTCGGCTGTCGTGCCGAGATGCTCGGCGAGGAGACGATTGCGCAGTCCTGCGATCACCTTCGCAATGCGCCGATCGCCGCCGGCTTCGATCGCGAGATTGCATTCGGTGTCGATACCGAGCGAGCGCTCCGAGAGATTGGCCGAGCCGATCGTCAGCAAGGCATCGTCGACGACCATCACCTTGCTGTGCACGTTGAGACAGCCGTCGTTGTGATCGAGCCAGTCGAGCTTCGGGCAGTAGAGCCGGTAGCGATCATGGTGGTCGACTGCGCGGAGCCGGTGGTCGATCCGCGCGCGCAGCGCACCCATCGTGGAAATCTCGAGCCAGCCGCTTTGCATGTACGGCGACAGCACCGCGATTTCCGGACCTTCCTCCTGGACGAGGCGGCGTGCGAATGCATCGGCGATCGTCCGCGACGTGAAGTACTGATTCTCGGCGAAGAGATGCGACCGTGCGTTCGCGATGGCATCGAGTTGCAGTCCGCGGACCTCGGTGACCGCCGCGCGGCCGGCGAACGCGGGCTCGGTGCGCGAGATCGCGACGTCGATGTCGCGTGCGGCCGCTGCGACATCGGCCGGCCACAGCGCGTCCTCGTCGCCGATCGGCGTTCGCGGCGGCCGGTGCCCCGTCGCGCGATGCCATCGTTCGCGGGCGAGATCGCCGAGTGCCCGTGCGCAATCGCCGGTGACCATCGCGCCGACGTCGTGGAATGGCGGATACGCCTCGCCGCGGTGATCGACGCGCCGCGGATCCGACCTCACATGCGTGCTCGTATCCCAGCGGCAACGCGTCAGGTCGTAGCCGCTCACGAACGCGAGCGCATCGTCGACGACGATCACCTTCTGGTGATGCGACGCACCGACCGGATGGCGGTCGTCGAGCCGGAACGATAGCCGCCGGTGCGTGCGCCAGTCGAGCTTGTAGATCGGCAGCCATTCGCGTTCCATCGCGTAGAGCATCGCGAAATCCCACGACAGCACGTAGCCGTGCAGATCCGGCTCACGTGCGACGACGGCGTTCAGGAATTCGCCGAGCGGCTCGGGCAGGCCGTCGTTCGCGCCGTCGGGAACGAGCCGCATCCGGCTGTCGATGTCCCAGCCGAGGATCAGGATCGAGTGGCGTGCGCGGGCGAGCGCCTTGCGCACGGCGCCGAAGTACTCCTCGCCGTCGACGAGAAATGCGAGGCGGGTTGCCTGCTCGATGCGCCAGCAATTGCGCCCGGGCGCCAGGATGCGCGTCGACCTCGGCGCGCAGGGCGCTGCCTGATCGGGGCCGAACGAAAGTGCGCAGGGCTCGTTTTGCACGCGTTGATCGTGGGCTCGACGCGGCGAGCCTTCTGCCCCGCATTTTCGCGGTCCGCAAGGTTGCCGTCTGTCGGCCGAATCCCACACTGGTCGTCAGTGCGAATTGGGGCGGCGTCGTATCATTCGGCCATGTCCTACCGCAGCATCCTCGTTCACCTCGACAACGACGAATCGGCGACGCGCCGTCTCGACTACGCGATAGCGCTGGCGCGCCGCTTCGACGCGGAACTCGTCGGCGTCTACATCGTTCCCGGCACCGATCTCGCGCCGTCGACGGCGGCGATGATGCGGCCCGAAGCCGTCGAGCGGCGGCTCGCGCAGTTCGGCGAAGCGCAGCACGTGGCCGAGCGCACGTTTCGCGACGCCGCGGGCGCCGCCGGTCTCGCGGTCGACTGGCGCGCACCCGCCGGAGCGCCGATCGACGCCGCGGTCGCCCACGCGCGGTGCTGCGATCTTTTCATCGTCGGGCAGCATCGTCCTTCCGCAGCCGGCTTCGGCGATGCGCTCGTCAGCAACGTCCTGTTGTCGTCCGGCCGGCCGACGCTCGTCGTGCCGCATGGCGGCGCCCCGGCCGCACTCGCGGAGCGCGTGCTGATCGCGTGGAACGGCGGCCGCGAGGCGGCGCGGGCGATCGGCGATGCACTGCCGCTGCTCGAGCAGGCACAGCGGGTCGACGTGATCGCCGTCGACGAAGACAGCGAGGCAGACGTTTCCGATCGCCTTGCCGGGACGCGGCTTCGCGCCTGGCTTGCCCGGCACGGCGTGAACGTCGACATCGAGCGCCATGGGTCGCCGAGCACGAGCGTCGGCGAATGGTTGCTCGACCGCGCCGCCGACCTTTCGAGCGACCTCGTCGTGATGGGCGGCTACGGTCACGCGCGGACGCGCGAGCTCGTGCTCGGCGGCGTGACGCGCCGGATTCTGCGCGCGTCGACGATCCCGGTGTTGATGGCGCACTGACGTGCCGTCTGCAGTTGCCGTTGCATTGGCTTGCGGCGGAACGCAATTCGGACTAAAATAGTCCTGTATGTTTCGTGTGAGCAAGCTCGCCGATTACGGCACGGTCGTCATGGCGTCGATGGCGCGCGATCCGCAGCGCGTGCACAGCGCCGCCGAAGTCGCGACGCGCATCGGCCTCGCGGCGCCGACCGTCAGCAAGATCCTGAAGACGCTGGCGCGAAGCGGTCTCGTCAGCTCGTCGCGCGGCGCCAAGGGCGGTTACCGGCTGCCGCGCGCCCCGGCCGAGATCACGGTTGCGCAGATCATCGGTGCGCTGGACGGTCCGATCGGCATGACCGAATGCAGCACGACGCACAATCTCTGCACGCAGGAAGCCGCGTGCAGCGTGCGCGCGAACTGGCTCACGATCAACCATCTCGTGCTCGAGACGCTGTCGCGCGTCACGCTCGAGCAAATGGCGAAGCCGCTGCCGCAGACCGTGCCGTTCGCGGCCATCGGCCGCCGCATCCCGCAGGAACCGACCCACGCATGACCACTCCGGCAACCCGACTCGACGACCTGATCAGCCGCGAATACCGCCACGGCTTCGTGAGCGACGTGGAGGCCGACGCGCTGCCGCGCGGCCTTTCCGAGGACGTGATCCGGCTCATCTCGGCCAAGAAGAACGAGCCGCCGTTCATGCTCGAATGGCGGCTCGCCGCCTATCGGCACTGGCGCACGATGACCGAGCCGAACTGGTCGAGCGTCCACCATCCGCCGATCGACTACCAGGACATCATCTACTACTCGGCGCCGAAGTCGCAGAAGAACGGGCCGAAGAGTCTCGACGAGGTCGATCCGGAGCTTTTGCGTGTCTACGACAAGCTCGGCGTGCCGCTGCGCGAGCGCGAATTGCTGGCTGGCGTCGCCGTCGACGCGGTCTTCGACAGCGTTTCGGTCGGCACGACGTTCAAGGCGAAGCTGGGCGAACTCGGGATCGTCTTCTGCTCGTTTTCGGAAGCCGTGCAGGAGCATCCGGAGCTCGTGCAGCAGTACCTGGGCTCGGTCGTTCCGTACACCGACAACTTCTTCGCGGCACTCAATTCCGCGGTCTTCAGCGACGGCTCGTTCTGCTACATCCCGCGCGGCGTGCGCTGTCCGATGGAGCTGTCGACGTACTTCCGCATCAACGCGAAGGACACCGGCCAGTTCGAGCGCACGCTGATCATCGCCGACGAAGGCGCGTACGTGAGCTACCTCGAGGGCTGCACGGCGCCGATGCGTGACGAGAACCAGCTGCACGCCGCGGTCGTCGAGCTTGTCGCGCTGGAGGGCGCGCAGATCAAGTACTCGACCGTGCAGAACTGGTATCCGGGCGACAAGGAAGGTCGCGGCGGCATCTACAACTTCGTCACCAAGCGCGGCGACTGTCGCGGCAACGATTCGCGCATTTCGTGGACGCAGGTCGAGACCGGGTCGGCGATCACGTGGAAGTACCCGAGCTGCATCCTGCGCGGTGACAACTCGGTCGGCGAGTTCTACTCGGTCGCGCTGACGAACAACTACCAGCAGGCCGACACGGGCACGAAGATGATCCACATCGGCCGCAACACGAAGAGCACGATCGTGTCGAAGGGCATTTCGGCGGGCCGCGGGCAGAACGCGTACCGGGGCCTGGTGAAAATCCTCAAGTCGGCGGACGGAGCGCGCAATTACTCGCAGTGCGATTCGCTGCTGCTCGGCGACCGCTGCGGCGCGCATACGTTTCCGTACATCGAGGTGAAGAACGCGACGGCGAAGGTCGAGCACGAGGCGTCGACGTCGCGGATCGGCGAGGACCAGCTCTTCTACTGCCGCCAGCGCGGGCTGTCGACCGAGGATGCGGTGTCGATGATCGTCAACGGTTTCTGCAAGGAAGTGTTCAAGGAGTTGCCGATGGAATTCGCGGTCGAGGCGCAGAAGCTGCTCGGCGTCAGTTTGGAGGGTAGCGTCGGATGAGCGCGCTGCTCGAAGTCCGCAACCTGTCGGTGAGCGTCGACGACAAGGCGATCCTGCGCGGCGTCGACCTCACGGTCAACGCCGGCGAAGTGCACGCAATCATGGGGCCGAACGGTTCGGGCAAGAGCACGCTCGCGCAGGTGCTCGCCGGCCGCGAGACGTTCCACGTGACCGGCGGCGAGGTGCGCTACGGGGGTCGCGATCTTCTTGCGCTGTCGCCCGAGGAGCGTGCGCGCGAGGGCGTGTTCCTCGCATTCCAGTATCCGGTCGAGATCCCCGGCGTCAGCAACGTCTACCTGCTGAAGGCCGCGGTGAACAGCGTCCGCCGCCATCGCGGCCTGCCGGAGCTCGACGCGATGGATTTCCTCGCGCAGATCCGCGGCAAGATCAAGCTGATGGACATGCGCGACGAGCTGCTGTATCGCGCGGTGAACGAAGGCTTCTCGGGCGGCGAGAAGAAGCGCAACGAGATCCTGCAGATGGCGCTGCTCGAACCGCGGCTTGCGATCCTCGACGAGACCGATTCGGGGCTCGACATCGACGCGCTGCAGGTCGTCGCGAACGGCATCAACACGCTGCGCAGCCCCGAGCGGGCGATGATCGTCGTCACCCACTACCAGCGCCTGCTCGACTACGTCGTCCCCGACTTCGTCCATGTGCTGTCGCAGGGCCGCATCGTGAAGTCGGGCGGCAAGGACCTCGCGCTCGAGCTCGAACGACGCGGCTATGGCTGGCTCGACGATCCGTCGACGGCCCGTGCAATATCGCCATGATCGCCGAGTCGATCGACCGCTTCGTCGTCGATTTCAACGCGCATGCCGCGGCGCTGCCCGGTGCACGCGTGCCATGGATCGCGAGCCTGCGCCGAAACGCAATCGAACGCTTCGCCGAGCATGGACTGCCGACGACGCGCGACGAGGACTGGAAGTACACGAACGTCGCGCCGGTCGCCCGGCGGCCGTTCGCGCTCGCGTTGCCGAACGCGAATGCCAGGGTCGACGTCGGCCCGTTCGTCCTGGCCGGTGTCGAAGCGCATCGCCTCGTTTTCATCGACGGCCACTACGCCCCGGCGCTATCCGAGGTCGGCGCGTTGCCGGCCGGCGTGACGCTCGGAAGCCTCGCCGAGGCGCTGGACGGATCGCCCGAGGCGCTCGAACCGATGCTCCGGGACGCGCGTCGGCACACGATCTTCGCCGCCCTGAACACTGCGTTCATGACCGACGGCGTGTACCTGCGCATCGCCCGCGGTGTCGCGCTCGACCGACCCGTTCACGCGCTTTTCGTCTCGACGGCGAGCGACGCGGCGATCCATCCACGCAACCTGATCGTCGCCGGCGAGCGTGCACAGATGACGCTGATCGAGCAGTACGTCGGTCTCGACGAAGCCGCATCGCTCACGAACGCGGTGACGCAGATCGTCGCCGGCGCGGAGGCGTCGGTCGCGCACTACAAGCTGCAGCAGGAGAATGGGCGTGCACTGCACATCGCCGGCATCCACGCCGCCCAGGCGCGAGCGAGCCGCTTCGCGTCGCATTCGATTGCGCTCGGTGCGGTGCTTTCCCGGCAGGACCTTACGACCACGTTCGATGCGCAAGGCTGCGACGCCGAGTTGAACGGCCTCTTTCTCGCCGGCGGCCGTCAGCACGTCGATCACCACACGCGGATCGACCACGCGCAGCCGCACGGCAGAAGTCGCGAGTTGTACAAGGGAGTGCTCGACGGCGGTGCGCGCGGCGTCTTCAACGGCAAGGTGGTCGTACATCCGGGCGCGCAACGCAGCGACGCGCATCTCGCGAGCCACAACCTGCTGCTGTCGAGAACGGCCGAAATCGACACGAAGCCCGAGCTCACGATCGATGCCGACGACGTGAAGTGCGCGCATGGCGCGACGGTCGGCCAGCTCGACGACGACGCGCTGTTCTACCTCCGCGCACGCGGCGTCGACGAGCCGATGGCACGGGCGCTTCTGACGTATGCGTTCGCGCACGACGTGATCGAGCGCGTGCGGGTCGCGTCGTTGCGCGACGTCGTCGAGCGCGCGCTCTTCCAGCGGCTTCCCCAGGGTGAACGCATCCGGGAGCTCGGATGACGATCCCCCCGCGCTCGCTCCGCTCGCTGCCTCTCGCGGGGCCGCAGTCGGTCGTTCGCGGCGGCCCGGTGCGACAGACATGAAGATGGAACACGAAGTGCTGGCGAAGCCGGCCGACGCGCCGCTCGACGTCGCGCGCCTGCGAGCCGACTTCCCGATCCTCGCCGAGCGCGTCAACGGTCGCCCGCTCGTCTATCTCGATAACGCAGCGACGACGCAGAAGCCGCGTGCCGTGCTCGACGCGCTCGCGATGTATTACGAGCACGACAACGCGAATGTCCATCGCGGCGTGCACACGCTGTCGCAGCGCGCAACCGACGCCTACGAAGCCGCGCGCGCCAACGTGGCGCGCTTCGTCAATGCGCGGATGCCCGAGGAAATCGTTTACACGCGCGGCACGACGGACGGCATCAACCTCGTCGCGCAAAGCTTCGCGCGGCCACGGCTCGCGCCCGGCGACGAAATCCTGATCAGCGCGATGGAGCATCACTCGAACATCGTGCCGTGGCAGCTCGTCTGCGGGCAGACCGGCGCGCGCCTCCGTGTCGCGCCGGTGAACGATGCGGGCGAACTCGTGCTCGACGCGTATGCGGCGATGCTCGGCCCGCGCACGAAGCTCGTCGCGATCACCCACGTGTCGAACGCGCTCGGCAGCATCACCCCGATCCGGCAGATCATCGCGCTCGCACACGCGGCGAACGTGCCGGTGCTGGTCGATGGCGCGCAGGCGATCGCGCATCTGCCGGTCGACGTGCAGGCGCTCGATTGCGACTTCTACGCGTTCTCCGGGCACAAGATCTTCGGCCCGACCGGCATCGGCGTCCTCTACGGCAAGGCTGCGCACTTCGAGGCGATGCCGCCGTATCAGGGCGGCGGCGACATGATCCGCTCGGTCACGTTCGAGAAGACCGAATACAACGACATACCGTACAAGTTCGAGGCGGGCACGCCGAACATCGCCGGCGCGATCGGCCTCGGCGCGGCGCTCGATTACGTCCGCCACGCCGGCATCGAAGCGATCGATGCGCACGAGCGCGAACTCCTCGCCGATGCGACCGAGCGCGTGATGCGGATCCCGGGCGTGCGGATCATCGGCACGGCGAAGGACAAGGCCGGGATCCTGTCGTTCACGCTGGACGGGGTGCACGCGCACGACGTCGGCACGATCCTCGATCACGAGGGCGTCGCGATCCGCGCCGGTCACCATTGCGCGATGCCGGTGATGACGCAGTTCGGCGTCGCGGGCACCGCACGCGCGTCGTTCGCGCTTTACAACACGCGCGAAGAGGTCGACGCGCTCGTCGCCGGCATCGAGCGCGTGCGGAGGATGTTCGGATGAGTGGTGACTTGCGCGACCTCTACCAGGAAGTCATCTTCGACCATTACAAGCGGCCGCGGAACCAGGGCGCGCTCGATGCGCCGAGCCATCGCGCCGAAGGCCACAACCCGCTGTGCGGCGATCGCGTAACCGTCTACCTGAAGATCGACAACGGCGTCGTCCAGGATTTGCGCTTCGAAGGCGCGGGCTGCGCGATCGCGACCGCTTCTGCGTCGCTGATGACCGAGGCGCTGAAAGGCCGCACGCTCGACGAAGTCGAGGCGCTGTTCCGCGACTTTCACGCGCTCGTGACCGACGCATCCGGCGACGCCGCACCCGATCTCGGCAAGCTCGAGGTGCTCGCGGGCGTCCGCGAATTCCCCGCGCGCGTCAAGTGCGCAACGCTCGCGTGGCACACGCTGAATGCCGCGCTTCGCAATCGCAAGCAGCCGGTGACCACGGAGTAGCGATGATGCAGGAATCGACACCGTCTTCCGAACGCGACGCCACGCCCGACGTCGACCACTCGCAGATCGAGGCGAACGTGATCGCCGCGCTGCGCACGATCTACGACCCCGAGATTCCGGTGAACATCTACGATCTCGGCCTCGTTTATGGACTCGACATCGGCGCCGATGGCAAGGTCGACATCCGCATGACGCTGACCGCACCGGGCTGCCCTGTCGCCGAGACCTTTCCCGGAACGGTCGAGCAGAGGATCTACGAGGTGCCGGGCGTCGACGAAGTGCGCGTCGAGCTCGTCTGGGAGCCGGCGTGGAATCCCGAGCGGCTCTCGGAAGCCGCAAAGCTGCAGCTCGGCCTCCTGTAGCCCAACGACACCGGATGTCCGACTGGGTCGACGTCGTGGCGGAAGATGCGTTGCCACCGGGGGAATGGACGACTGCCGACGTCGACGGCACCGACGTCGCCGTCTTCAATCTCGACGGCCGCTATTACGCGATCGAGAACGTCTGCACGCACGACGGCGGCGTTCTGACCGGCGGCGATGTCGAAGGCCAGGTCATCGTCTGCCCTCGCCACGGCGCGCGCTTCTCGATCGTCACCGGCGAAGTCCTGGCGCCCCCGGCGTACGAGGACGTGCGGACCTTTCCGGTCCGCGTCGAAGGTGGCATCGTGCAGGTGCGCGATACCCGGTGGGATTAGGACCGATCACAGATCAACCACCGGAAGTGCGGTTGCCCGAACCCGCGATGCGGCCGCCGCAACGTTGGTGCCCTACCCTGCTCAAATACATGGCCCTCCGAGGCGTCGCTTTAGCCATCTCCAACGATGATCGGAGAAGCTGCGGTCCACGATGATCTCGAACGTGGGTTCAGCATCGCTCCGACGCGCCGACGCCCGCTTAAGCCGGACACAAGGGTTCGAGCGGCGCATCGCGCATCCGCGCCGCATCGGGTCCGCGGAAGCTGCACGAAACTGCGTGACGCAATCGTCCAAGGCAATGCGGCAAACTTGCTATGGCCGCATCGAGGTGTTTCAATGCCATCGCCACGCTGGATCGTCCTCATGAGAATTCATCTTCTGGGAACCGGAACACCGACGCCATCGCTGCGCAGAATGTGCTCCGGCTACCTGATCGAAACTGGCGACGACCGCATCGTGTTCGATCATGGTTTTGGAGCGCATCAGCGGCTTCTCGAGCTCGGCGTGCCGGCGACCGCGATCACGCATTTATTGCTGAGCCACCTGCATTACGACCATTGCGGGGATTTCGCTCGCCTCGTTCTCACGCGATGGGATCAGGGGGTGGGCAAGATTCCCGAGCTCGAAGTCTTCGGTCCCGTGCCGCTCGACCGCATGACGCACCAGCTCTTCGATCGCGAAGGCGTCTTCGGTCCCGATCTCATTTCGAGGACCGAGCACGGGTGCAGCCTCGACATCTACCGGGCGCGCGGCGGAGTATTGCCGCGCGCGATGCCCCATCCGAAAGTGACGGAGATGGCTGGCGGCGACGTCGTGCAGCGAGGATCGTGGACGATCAAAGCGGCGGCCGCTGCTCATTTCCAGCCGTTCCTGACGCCGCTTGCGTTCCGGCTCGATTCGCAGGAAGGGTCGATCGTCTATTCGGGCGATTCGGGACCATGCGCGACAATCGCGACGCTCGCAAAGGATTGCGACGTCCTGATCCATATGTGTCACTACCTCACCGGCACCGAACTCGGTCGCGATTTCGCGAAGTCCTGCATGGGGCACATGGAGCTAGCCCGGCTTGGCGCGGAGTGCAACGCGAGGAGCATCGTGATCACGCACGTGACGGAGCAGATCGACCAGCCGGGCGTGCGGGAGCGGGTCGTCAGAGAGATGTCCACGGTCTTCCAGGGCCACCTGTTCTTTGGCGAGGACTGCATGGAGATACCGGTCAAGGCGCCGTCCACCGCCCGGCTGCTCTGATGCATCGCCCGCCTGCCTGCAGCGGCCGGTCCCCGCACTGGTTGCAGGCTTTTATAGGCGCAACTTGGGGGTTCCAATGCGGATGATTCGCGCACTCTTCCTTGCACTCGCGACGGCGCCCGGGTCTCTCTTGCCGCTCGCGAACACCGCAATCGCCGAAACGACCGACGTGCGTATCGCCGATCAGTTCGGTCTTTCGTATCTGCCTGTCTACGTGGCGCTCGACCGGGGCATGTTCGAGCAGCGCTTCGCGGCTGCCGGTCTCACGCGAACCAAGGTGACCGAACTCAAGATTGCAAGCGGTTCCGCGGCCAACGATGCGTTGTTGTCCGGGAACGCCGATCTCGTGCTCGGCGGATTGACCGGGATGTTCATCCTGTCCGACAAGACGCGCGGTACGCCGCTCGAAGTCCGCGGCGCCATCGCCATCTCGGATTCGCCGATCTACCTCACGACCATCAATCCGAGAATCAAGTCGGTCAGTGACCTGACCGATGCGGACCGTATCTCAATGACCGCCGCGAAGGGAACGACGCATTCGTTCATTCTGGAACTCGCCACCGCGAAGAAACTGGGCTGGGATCATCGGCACAAGTTCGATGCGCTCGCAGTCGGCATGCGTCATCCCGATGCGACAGTCGCGCTCCTCAACGATCGCGAGCCGAGGACGCATTCGTCCACCGTGCCGTTCCTGTTCCAGGAACTCGCGAATCCGCGCGTGCACATCGTATACAACTCTTACGACATCGTCGGAGGGCGGCAGACACTGATCGTCGCCTACACCACGCGCAAATGGAAGTCCGAAAATCCGAAGACCTACCGGGCGACGATGGCAGCCCTGACCGATGCGATGACGTTCATTGAGAAAGATCCCGAGGGTGCTGCGAAAGTCTACGTCGAGCATACCAATTCGAAGCTCGAACCCGAGCAGGTCGCCCAATGGCTCAGACAGAAAGACGAAAAGGGGCGGCCGGTCAACTACTACAGTCCGGTTCCGACCCGCGCCTTGGTACTTGCCGATTACATGTACAAGGACAAGCTCCTTTCGCATCAACCAAGGAGCTGGAAGGACTATTTCTGGGAAAATCTGTACGCGCAGCCCGGCAACTGAGCTGATCGAATCGCCGCAGCACCATCACAGCACGCTTCTGCCTGTACGCGCCTTGGAAACAGGCATCCTTCCAACGCGGATGCGCTTGCTTCAATCAACTGCATTACCGGTCCGCGCGAACTGTCCCTCGTAGATCGCGCGCACCGTCTCGATCGTGTCGGCATCGGCCGCCGTCTTGTCGTTGCGGTAGCGCTTGATGCGCGCGAAGCGCAGCGCGAGCCCTCCCGGATAGCGCGGACTCGCCTGCAGATCGTTGAACGCGACCTCGACGACGAGCTCCGGGCGCACGTGGACCGACCATCGATCGCGATGCGTCTCGAGCGCGAGCAGCGCCTGCGTCTGCCATGCGAGCAGCTCGTCGGTCATTCCCTTGAACGTCTTGCCGAGCATCACGAACCGGCCGCCTTCCGCGTCGCGCGCCGCGAGATGCAGGTTCGACAGGAAGCCGCTGCGCCGCCCGTGTCCCCACTCGGCGGCGAGCACGACGAGATCGAGCGTGTGCAGCCGCTTCACCTTGAGCCACGACGGCGCGCGACGGCCCGCCTCGTAAGGCGCGGACAAGGCCTTCGCCATCACGCCTTCGTGTCCGCGCGCGAGCGCGTCGTCGTAGAACGCCTCCGCCACCTCGATGTCGTCGGTGACGATGCGCGGCATCAGCACCTCGGACGGCAACGCGGCTGACAGCGCCGCGATGCGCTCGGACTGGGGAAGCGTCGTGAGCGCCTCGCCGTCCTTGCGCAGGCAGTCGAAGAAGAACACCGACAACGGCATCGTCGCGCGCATCGCCTCGACGTCGAGCGTGCGGCCGAAACGGCGCATCGTGTCCTGGAATGGAAGCGGAGTGCCATCGGGCCGAAGCGCGATCGCCTCGCCGTCGAGGATCAGCGCATCCGCGTTCGCCGCACGAACCGCCTCGACGATCTCCGGGGCCGAGGCGGTGACGTCGTTGCGATTGCGCGTGAAGATGCGAACGTCGTCGCCGACCTTGTGCACCTGCACGCGCGCGCCGTCGAGCTTCCATTCGAACGCTGCCGTCCCCAATGAGGCGAGCGCTTCGGCGATGTCGTTCGCCGGCTGCGCGAGCATCGGCGCGATCGGCTGCATCGGTGCGAGCGCATAACGCGCGAGACCGTCCGCACCCTCGGTCAATGCGGCATGCGCCACGCTCGCGATGCCGTGCGCGACCATCGCGGCCTCGCGTACCGCGGCAGGGGCCAACGCCGCCGCCTGCGCGACGGCGTCGATCATCAGCGATTCGAGTGCGCCCTGGCGCAGTTCGCCGGTCAGCAGGCGAACCAGGAAATCGCGCTCGTCGGCGGTGGCGCGCGCCAGCAGGCCGGCAAGCATCGCCGTGCGCCGCGCCTTCGAGCCCGCGCCGGATACGCCGGCAATCGCATCGAGCGCCGCGTCGACGTCCTCGATCGACAGCGACGCCGTCGCCGCGGGATGAGTACGCGAAGCGTCGGCGAGGAGCGCATAGCCGATCCCGCTTTTGCCCTGGCGCGGCTCGCCCGAAAGCCATCCGACGGCGATCGCGATCTCGGCCGGTGCGAGATGCCGCAGCGTCTGCGCGATCGCGGCGATCTTCGCGTTGCGGCTCGCCGTTTCGGCGACACGGCGCGACGTCGCCGCCACCTCGGAAAGACGCGTCATTCGCGCATCATCGCACGCCCGGCATGCGCGCCGCGGGCGTCACCGGCTCTCCTTCGTCACCGATTGCGGCGGCGCCGACGCACGCGTGCGCGCCGCCTGCAGCGCATCGCGGATGTGCACGAGCACGGTATCGAGGCCGCGCTGCAGTTCGAAGTGGCGCGGCGGGCGGATCCACCAGCGCACGCGCAGCGTGATGTCGTTGTCGGTGAAGCCGACGACGAGCACGTCCGGCGCAGGCTCGTCGAGCACGTGCGGCAGCGGCGCGATCGTGCGCAGGATCACATGGCGGATCTTCACGACGTCGATGTCCTTCGGCAGCTTGACGTCGTATTCGAGGCGCCGCTTTTCGTTCGCCGTATTGACGGTGACCGGATTGACGAACAGCGTCGAATTCGGCATCACGATCCGCCGCCCGTCGTACGTGACGATCAGCGTGGCGCGCGTTTCGATGTTCTCGACGGTGCCTTCGAAGTCACCCGACTTGATCTGGTCGCCGATGCGAAACGGCTCCGACAGGAGCAGCAGGATGCCGGAGAGGAAGTTCTGAAGGATGTCGCGGAATGCGAACCCGATCGCGACGCTGGAAAGCCCGAGCACGCTGATGAGCTGACCCGGCGTGAATCCCGGCACCGCGATGACGAGGCCGATGAGGAGGCCGAGCAGCACGAGGATCCCCTGGCCGAGGCGGCCGAGCACGATGCCAACGCTGCGGTGGCGCCGCGTCCGCCGCGTGAAGCGCGTCGCCAGCCGGCGCAGGATCAGGCCCGCGATGTAGAACACGATGAAGACGATGATCGCGAGCCCCATGTAGGGCAGGCGCTGCGTGAAATGGACGATCAGCGCGTGGAGACCCGCGGTCGCCTGTCCGAAATCGAAGTTCATCCGCGTTGCTCCCCGTTGGCGCCTGCGCGCGAAGCGACGTCGCGCGACAACGCCTTCTCGACGTTTTGCGCGCGATCCAGCCATCCGGCCCAGGCATCGCCGCGCCTGCGCAGCCGCGGCAAGACTGTCGGCAGCCGAAAGTCGAGTGGATCGATCGTCGCCAGCTCGCGCCACGTGACCGGCATCGACACCGGCGCGCCACGCAGGCCGCGCGGCGAATACGCGACGCTGATCGACTTCCCGCGGACGTTCATGTTCGCGTCGACGAACACCTTCCCCGTCCGCTTCTTCACCTGCCAGTCGAGCGTGATGTCGCTCGGATGTGCGCGCCGCAACTGCTCGCCGATGAAGCGCGCCATTTCGCGCACCGCGTCGTAGCGAAGCGTCCGCTCGATCGGAACGATCACGTGCAATCCCGTCTTGCCCGACGTCTTGACGAGTGCGCGAAGGCCGATGCCGGCAAGCATCGATTCGAGCGCGTACGCGACGCTCGTCACCTTCGCGAACGCGTCAGCATTGAACGACGGCTCACGCGCGTGCGTGCTGTCGGGAGCGATGAAGGGGTCGAGGTCGAACAGCACGTAGTCGGGACGCTCGAGCACCGACGCTTCGAGCGCAGCCGTCGAGCTCGCGAACCCGTCGGCCGCGTCTGGCGCCTCGGCGCCGGGCCGGATGCGCGAGTGCCATGCATGGAACTCGAGCGTGCCCATATGGGCAAGCCAGAGGAGTGTCGCGAGATTGTTGCAGAGGATGTACTGGTCCTGATGGCCCTTCGCGTCCGAGAACACGTCGACGCGCTCGACGAACGGCGGCAGCGTGATGTTCCAGTGCTTTTCGAGCACGCGCCGCCCGGCGATGCCTTCCGGCCAGCGAAACAGCGTCAACGGGCGGTCGCGCAGATGCGGCAGCATCAGCGGCGCGACAGCGGCGAGATAGTGCAGATAATCGCGCTTGGTGATCGCCGGTTGGTCCCACTCGTCGACGCCAGGCCAATAGATGCGCTCGAGGTGCGTCAACGCGACCGCGTGGCCGTCGATATGCACGGTCGCGCTTTCCGAAGCCGCGTCGAGCGCGTCGCGGATGCTCCCACGGCCACGGCTCGTTCGTGCAGGCGAATCCGCGCGCGTCGCCGCGGACCCCATACCCTCACTGCTCGGCGCGCATCGTCGACTGCGCCGCGCGTCGGTGCGTTTGTGCGCGCTGCGCGGGCGGCGCGGCCGGTACGCGATGGCGGCTGACGTTCGCGGCACGCGCGGTCCGGTTGGCGCGATTGCTTGCCGGGTTCACCCGTGCCGCCCGCGGCGTCGCGCCGTGCCGAGCCACGCTCGCGCGGCTGCGGCCGTAGTGGCGGTGATCGCCGTAGCGATCGTATCGATCGTAGTGGCCGCGGTCCCGATCGCGAAACCCCAGGTTGAAGCCGATCGACGGCGCGCCGTAATAGTAGGTGGGACCGTACGCATACGGATTGTCGTAGTAATACGGGCCGTAGTCGTCGCCGTAGTAGCCGTAATACGGCTGGCTGTACGCGTACCCGTACCCGTAGTCGTAGCTGGCGCAGCCGGCCAGCCCGACGACGGCGAGCGCCCCGAGCAGTGCCTTCAACGACGTTCTCATCGCTGTCTCCTCTGAAGGATCAAGGTGAGGCCTGCCCGTACGATGGAGGTTCCGCGCCGCCGCGTGAGCGGTGGCGCATCTTGTCGAACGAAACGACAACCGGCCGCGGCGCGCAGCACGACAACGCGCCGCATGTCGCCGGTGCGGAAGGCGCCTACTCGCGCGTGTCGTCGTCCGCCTTGTCGGACGCCTCTTCGACGTCGCCCGCCTTGCGTTGCACCTTGCCTTCGACCTGCTTTGCGCCGCCCTTGATCTGCTGGCTCATGTTGTCCGTCGCATCGCCCACCTTGCGCTGCACCTTGCCCGCCACGTCCTTCGCCGTGCCTTCGACCTGATCTCGATTCATCGCCTTCTCTCCACGAAAATGCAGCACCCGATGGCTGCATCGCTATCTCAAAGCATCTGGCTCACCGTGCGGAACGCGACAAGACCTGATTCGCGTGTCGGCGAAGCTCCGACGCGCGCTCGCGCGTCGCTTCGCCGTTGTGCGAAGGGCTACACTTGCAGGTGCTTTTTCGACACGGATCATCGATGACGAACGCCACCTGCCGGACCGCACGTCTCGTCGCATGCATCGTCGCGGTCGCCGCGACAGCGTGCACGACCTCGTTGCCGCGCGACGATCGCGCCGACGCCGCGCACTATGCGGCCGTGATCGCGAGTCCGATACGCACCGACCGCGATCGGCAGATGGATGCCGAGCGACGGCCGGCCGAGTTCCTGCCGTTCACGCAGGTGAAGCCCGGCATGCGGGTCCTCGACGTGTCGGCCGGCGCCGGCTACACCTCGCAGCTTCTCGCGCTTGCCGTCCTACCGAGCGGCATGCTGTACGCGCAGACGCCGCGCCCCGGGGAGACGCTCCTCAAGCGGCTCGCGGACCATCCGCAACCGAACGTCGTCGTCGTCAAGCGCCCGTTCGACGATCCAATCCCCGAAGGGACGCCGCCGCTCGACCTGATCACGCTGGTGCTCAACTACCACGACATCACGTACCAGCCCGTTGATCGCAAGGCGATGAACGCAAAGCTCTTCGCGGCGCTCAAACCCGGCGGGCATTTCGTCGTGATCGATCATTCGAGTCGCGCCGGCAAGGGGATTTCCGAAGGCCGGACGCTGCACCGGATCGACGAGGCGGTCGTCGTCGACGAGGTGCGGCAGGCCGGTTTCGTGCTGGAAGCCGAAGGCGCGTTCCTGCGCAATCCCGCCGACACGCGCGACACGCCGTCCGGCGCGCCGAAGGTGCCCACCGACAAGTTCGCTCTGCGCTTCGTGAAGCCGGGCTAGCGCGGGCCACGATTCATCAACGCGAAAGGTTACGCATGGACAAGCGCAGGCTCGGACAGGGACTCGAAGTGTCGGCGATCGGCCTCGGATGCATGGGGATGTCCGATTTCTATGGCGGCCGCGACGAGGCGGAGGCGATCGCGACGATTCATCGCGCACTCGAGCTCGGCGTCGACTTTTTCGACACCGCCGACATGTACGGCGCGGGGCGCAACGAAGAGCTCGTCGGCCGGGCGCTGCGCGGACATCGCGACGACGTGATCATCGCGACGAAATTCGGCAACGTCCGCAATCCCGATGGCACGTTCAAGGGCGTCGACGGGCGCCCCGAATACGTGCGCAAGGCGTGCGATGCGAGCCTCGCACGTCTCGGCGTCGATACGATCGACCTCTATTACCAGCATCGCGTCGATCCGAATACGCCGATCGAGGACACCGTGGACGCGATGGCCGACCTGGTGCGCGAAGGGAAGGTGCGCTGGCTCGGTCTGTCGGAAGCCGCGCCGCAGACGATCCGGCGCGCGCATGCCGTGCATCCGATCGCCGCGCTGCAAACCGAATACTCGCTGTGGAGCAGCGACCCCGAAGACGGGATTCTGCCGACCGTGCGCGAGCTCGGCATCGGCTTCGTCGCGTACAGCCCGCTTGGCCGCGGTTTCCTGAGCGGCAGGATCAGGAGCCTCGACGATCTCGACGCCGACGATTACCGGCGCAACTCGCCGCGCTTCCAGGGCGAGAACCTGCAGAAGAACCTGCGCCTCGTCGACGAGATTCGCGACATGGCGGCCGAGCATCGCTGCACGCCGTCGCAACTCGCACTCGCGTGGGTGCTCGAGCGTGGCGACGGCGTCGTTCCGATTCCGGGCACCAAGCGGCGGCACTATCTCGAGGAGAACGTCGGCGCGCTCGCGGTGCATTTGACGGCCGACGATCGTGCGCGGATCGACCGCGACATTCCACCCGGCGCCGCGTCCGGCGCGCGTTACGCGCCGCACGCGCTTCGCGCCGTGAATCGCTGAGGCGCAATCGCGAGGTCCTGGCCGACAGGCGAGCCGATGCACGCGCGCCGTCACGACGTCGTGACGATCCCGACGATCCGCATCGCGTTCGTCCTGTCGCTTCTCGTGCACGCCGCGCTGCTGTGGCTCGTGTGGCCGCAGTTGCGCTCGCTCACGCAAGCCCGTGAGCGTGACGGTGCAAGCTCACTCGCCGTCGAGCTCGCGCCACGGAAGGAAACGCTTGCGAGCGCCGCGCCGCCGGCTGCGCGACCCTCGCCTCCGGTTGCGGCGGCGATACCGCAACGTCCGGTCGAAGCCAAACCGCCGCCACGCAAGCCCGTACCGGCACGGCGCCCGCCCGCACGACAACCCCCGCCCGTCATCGCACGACGCACGCCGGCACCCCCGATCGCGCTGCCACCGCCGCCACCGCGTGCGGCGCAGCCGTCGCCCGCGCCCACTCCTTCGCCGGTTGCGCCCGTCCTGACGCCACCGGCACCGCCCGCAGTGGCGCCCGCGCAGGATCTCGCGTCGTACATCGCGGCGCGGCGTGCCGCACGCGGCGAAGCGCCCGAATCGCCCGCCGTACCGAGCGCGACCCCCGAGAGCGACACCGCACGCCGCGACCGCATCGTCGCCGCGAACCTCGGACTCAACCGCACGCCGACGTTCGGAAACGACACGCGAAGCGCCGGCGGCCTGTTCCAGATCACCGAGATCGGCTACGACGACGCGCGCTTCTACTTCTTCGGCTTCGACAAGGCCATCGGCCGCAATGCGCGACAGTTGATCGAGGTGCGCAAGGGCGATGCGTCCGACATTCGGATCGCGATGGTACGCAAGATGATCGCGATCATCCGCGAGAACGTCGGCGGCGACTTCGTCTGGGTGTCGCGCTTCGGGAGCAACGTCACGCTGTCCGCACGGCCGGCCGACAGCGCCGGCCTCGAGGACTTCATCCTGCGCGATATCTTTCCCGACGCGCGCCTGCCGTAGCGCGTGCACGGGCCGCGGCGCGCGAGTTCATCGCGCGGCGCAACGGCGATGCATCAATCGGCAAAACGAACGCCGTGATGCTGTGCGCGCAGCCGCGGATCGCGCGACTTGACGAGCACCGGCCGGCCTTCGAGCATCTCCATGCAGCGCGACAACGTCTCGTCTTCGAGGCGCTGCATCGCTTCGGCCGTATAGAACGTGAGGTGCGGCCAGACAATCACGTTGTCCATCGCATGCAGCGGGGCGAGCGGATGTTCCGTTCGGTCGAGCGGCTCGCTCGAATAGACGTCGAGCGCCGCACCTGCGATGCGACCGCTTTGCAGCGCCTGTAGAAGCGCCGCCTCGTCGACCAGCGCACCCCGCGAGACGTTGACGAGGAACGCGGTCGGCTTCATGCACGCAAGCTCGCTTCGCCCAAGCAGGTGCCGGGTCGCATTCGACAGCACCGCGTGCACCGAAACGACATCGCATTCGGCGAGCATCGCCTGCAGATTCTCGCGCCTGGCGATGCCGAGTCGCCGCATCCGATCCGCGTCGACGTGCGGGTCGTAGCCCAGCACGTTCATCCGGAAGCCCTGCCCGGCCATCCTCGCGACGCTCGCACCGATGCGACCGACACCGACGAGGCCGAGCGTCTTCCCGGCCAGGTCCGACGCGAGCCAGCGTTGTGTCGGCCATGCCCAGCCCTGCGTTTCCATCTCGCGCGCGATCGGCTTCGTCTTCTTCGCTAGCGCGAGCATCAGCGCCATCGCGCCTTCGGCAACCGTCTCCTCCGCGTACTCGGGAATGTTGACGACCGGAATGCGTCGACGGATCGCCGCGTCGATGTCGATCGCGTCGATGCCGACGCCGTACTTGACGATGCCGCGGAGCAGCGTCGCGCCATCGATGACGCGCGCGGGAATCGACGCATAGCACATCAGCAGCAGGTCGGCATCCTGCACTTCGCGCGCGAGCTCGTCGGTGCTCGTCGTTTCGGGCAGCGGCACGAGCGTCGCACCGATCTCGCGCAGGCGCCGATCGACGTTCGGCGTCTCGAGCTCGCAATCGGTGCGAACGACCTTCATCGCGCGCGCTTACACGGTCGTCGCACTGACGATCACTTGAGGCTGCCGCAATCGCTCGAAAGCCACCGGGCCTTCTGCTGCATCGTCCGCTCGCCGTGCGCCTTCGAGCGGCTCGTCATCTCCATGCTGTAGTGCTCCGGCGAGATGTCGAAGACGCGTCCCTGCACCTCGCGCGTATCGCCGTCGTCCTCTTTGCATACGCCGCTGAACGTGATCTCGGTCGCGGTGTGCTTGAACGCCTTGCTCGTGCAGCCGCTCTCTTTGCGTGACCTGTTGAGCCAGCTGTCGATCGACTCGCTCTCCTCCTTGACCTCTTCGGGCGTCAGGCACATCCGCGTCGACATCGAGTTCGCGCCGAACGACATGCCGCGCTCCTTCATCATCGCCTCGACCCGCGCGCGCTGCTCGGGCGGCATTTGCGCGAGACGCTCGCTCATGTTCGGCATGTTCATGCCGCTGCCGCCGATCTGAACTTCCCACAAGCCGGGCTTGCGCTTCAGGCTCTGCGCGCCGGCCGTCGACGCGACGACGCCGAACGCGACGACTGCAACGATTGCTGCGACTTTCATCGAAACGACTCCGGAGAAATGGCACCGCGGCGATTCTACGATGCCTTCGCGATCGCCGTCTCGACGATGTCGAGGGCGCGATCGAGATCGCGCTCGTCGATGACGAGCGGCGGCGCGAGCACGAGCACGTTGCCCTGGCCGACCTTGAACGACAGTCCCGCGGCGAGGCAGTCGTAGAGCACCTGCTCGGCGGCATCGCGCGCCGGCGCGCCGCTTCCCGGATCGACCAGCTCGACGGCGAGCAGCAGGCCGATGCCGCGGACGTCGGAGATGAGCGGCAGACGTCGTTGCACGTCGCGCAGCCGTGCGAGCGCGTGGGCGCCGAGCGTATTCGCACGCGCGAGCAGCTGCTCGTCGTCGATCACGTCGAGCGTCGCGAGCGCCGCTGAGCAGCCGACCGAGCTCTTCTCGTGCGTGTAGTGGCCAAGCGCGCGGTCGGCGGCGACGTCGAGCCCCTCGCGCGCGATCAATGCCGCCAGCGGAAACACGCCGCCGCCGAGGCCTTTGCCGAGAACGACCATGTCGGGAACGATGCCGTAACGCTCGAACGCGAACATCGTGCCCGTGCGCCCGAGGCCGATCGGAATCTCGTCGAGAATCAGGAGTGCGCCGTGGCGATCGCACGCGATTCGCAGCGCCTCGTAGTACGCGCGCGGCGGAATCTGGACGTCGGTCGAGCGGATCGTCTCGACGACGACCGCAGCGACGTCCTCCTCCTTGCCGAGCACGTAGTCGACGTAGTCGGCGCAGCGCGCGTTGCAGCGTCCCGCGCACCCGAAGTGGCAACTGCGCGGATCGCACGGCTGCACGTGCTCGGTGCCGGGCAGGAGCGGCCCCATGTCGCGGCGGAACAGGGCTTCGCCGCCGATCGAGATGGCGTCGAGCGATGCGCCGTGGAACGCATCCCACATCGAGATCGTCTTGTGGCGACCGGTGGCGACGCGCGCCAGCTTCAACGCCATGCCGATCGCGCTCGTGCCGCCCGGCGCGAACAGCACCTTCGCGAGATTGCCCGGCGCGCGGTCGACGAGCCGCCGCGCGAGCGTCACCGCGAAGTCGTTCGTGAAGCGACGCGGCGAGAACGGCAGCGAGTCGAGCGCGTCTTTCATGGCCTGCACGACGCGTGGATGCCCGTGCCCGACCTGGTGCACGCTGTTGCCATGGAAATCCATGTAGCGGCGGCCCTCGACGTCGGTGAGCCAGATGCCGGATGCCGACGCGAGCGCATCGAGGCACGGCGTCGACAGCGACTGGTGCAGGAAGTACTTCGCGTCTTCGGCGAGCAGCGCGCGCGTTGCCGGGGACAGCCGCTCCTGCTCCCAGCGCCTGCGCCGCGACGACAGGTTGACGTCGCCTTCGGCGGACAAGTCGGTGCGCGGCGTCGGCGTCGCTTTCGCGTTCATCGGATCCATCCGTCGATCGAGGTCCGCATTCTGTCATGCGACGATGCGGCGGACGCGACCAGCAAAAACGCGAGCGTCACGATCGCCCTGCGCGTACTATCGAGCGCCGCTCGGGTAGCGCCTCCCCAATCCATAGCCGTCATATATCGTATGCGATGTATATAATGCCGCTGCCAACCGAAGGTCCCGCCCGATGAATCCCTGCTTTGTCAACGCCGTTCATGCCGGCCGTCGCTGGCCGCGCGTTCTCGCGATCGCCGCGTCGATCCTGCTCGTCGCCGCCTGCGGCAAGCGCGACGCGACCGAGGGCGCACAAGCGGCGCCCGCGCCGGCACCGCCGCTGACCGTCGCCGTCAAGCGCGCCGAGCTTACGCGCGTGCCGCTCGTGCTGGACGCGGTGGGCCAGGCCGAAGGCTCGCGCGAAATCGAAATCCGTCCGAGAGTATCGGGCATTCTCGAAAAGCGCCTCTACAACGAAGGCGCGTCGGTCGCCGCGGGACAGACGCTCTTTCGCATCGATCGCGCGCCGTTCGAGCTCGCGGTCGCGCAGGCGAAGGCGGCGCTCGCGCAGGAACGCGCGCGCGAGGAACTCGCGCAGCACGAGGCCGATCGGCTGAAGTCGCTCGTCGACACGAAGGCGATCAGCCGGCGCGAGTACGACCAGGCTGCATCGACGGTCAAGGAATCGGCCGCCGCGATCCAGGGCGCGCAGGCGAAGCTCGCCGAAGCCGAGCTCAACCTTTCGTACACGAACCTGAAGGCGCCGATCGGCGGCGTCACGAGCCGCGCCGTTCGCTCGGAGGGCAGCCTGCTGACCGCCAATACCGATCTGCTCACGACGATCACGCAGGTCGATCCGCTGTGGGTGCGCTTTTCGATCGCGGAAGGCGATTTCGACCGCATCCGCGACAGCGCCGGATCGGCGAAGGTGAGCATCGTCGACCGCGACGGTGCGATCGCCTCGAGCGACGGACGTGTCAATTTCACCGCCTCGACGGTGGACCCGAAGATCGGGACCGTGCAGTTGCGCGCCGCATTCCCCAACAGGAACCTCGAATGGCTGCCGGGGCAGTTCGTCAAGGTGCGCATCGAAGCCGGGGCACGCGACGCGTACCTGATCCCGCAGGCGGCCGTCACCCAAACCGAGCGTGCGAGAAGCGTCTGGATCGCGAGCGCCGACGGCAAGGCGGTGCAGCGCACCGTGCAAACCGCGAACTGGCTCGGCAACGACTGGATCGTCACCGATGGTTTGAAGCCGGGCGAGCTCGTGATCGTCGACAACCTGATGAAGCTGCACCCGGGCGCCGCCGTGCAGCCGCGCGGCGACGACGCGTCGAAGCAGGCGTCCGCATCGACGGGCACTGCGGCCGAAGGGTCGAAGCAGGCGTCGTCGGCAACGGCCTCGCCGTCCGCGGCCGAGAAGCACTGACCGGGCACGTCGATGGGCAACTTCTCGCGCTTCTTCATCAACCGGCCGATCTTCGCGAGCGTCATCGCGATCATCATCGCGCTCGCCGGCGTCATTGCGTCGCAGATCCTGCCCGTCGCGCAGTATCCGGAAATCGCGCCGCCGACGGTGACGATCAGCGCGACCTATCCCGGCGCGAGTGCCGAGACGCTCGCCAAAACCGTGGCGGCGCCGATCGAGGAGCAGCTCTCGGGCGTCGAGAACATGCTCTATTTCAGCTCGAGCGCCGCGGCCGACGGCACCGTGACGATCACCGCGACGTTCGAGGTCGGGACGAACGTCGACACGGCGGTGTTCCAGCTCAACAACCGCGTGAACATCGCACTGCCGCGGCTGCCCGACGAAGTGCGCCGCAACGGGATCATCGTGCAGAAGCGGTCGAACGACATCCTGCTCGTCGTCGCCCTCGTCTCCCGGACCGGCGCACAGAAGACGACGTTCATGGCCGACTACGCGACGGTCAACATGATCGACGAGCTGAAGCGCGTGCCGGGCGTCGGCGACGTCACGCTGTTCGGCTCCGGCTATTCGATGCGGATATGGCTCGCGCCCGACAAGATGGCTCGCCTCGGCGTCACGCCGACCGACGTCGCCAACGCGATTCGCGCGCAGAACCAGCAATATGCGGCCGGCAAGATCGGCGCCGAGCCCGCACCGCCGGGCCAGTCGCTCGTCTACACGGTCACCGCACGCGGCCGCCTCGTCACGCCCGAGCAGTTCGGCGACATCGTCGTTCGCGCCGGCGGCCCGAACGGCGTGCTGCGCATTCACGACATCGCGCGCGTCGAGCTCGGCGCGCAAAGCTACGACATCAGCACGACCGTCGACGGGCAGCCGGCCGTCGGCGTCGCGGTCTTCCTGCAGACCGGCGCGAACGCGCTCGAGGTGAGCGACGCGGTCAAGGCGCGCGTGCGCGAGCTGCGCACCGCGTTCCCCGAAGGAATGGACTACATCATCCCGTTCGACACGACGCGCGTGATCGAGGCGTCGATCAGGGAAGTGCTGAAGACGCTCGCCGAGGCGGCGGTGCTCGTGCTGCTCGTCGTGTTCGTCTTCCTGCAGCATTGGCGCGCGACGATCATCCCGATGATCGCGGTGCCGGTGTCGCTGATCGGCACGTTCGCGGGCCTGTACGCGCTGCACTTCTCGATCAACACGCTGACGCTCTTCGCGATGGTGCTCGCCGTCGGGATCGTCGTCGACGACGCGATCGTCGTGCTCGAGAACGTCGAGCGGCTGATGCGCACCGAGAAGAAGAGCGCGAAGGAGGCCGCGATCGCGTCGATGTACGAAGTGTCGGGCGCCGTGTTCGCGATCGTGCTCGTGCTGTGCGCGGTCTTCGTGCCGGTCGCCTTCCTCGGCGGCATCGCCGGCCAGCTCTATCGGCAGTTCGCGGTAACGGTCGCCATTTCGGTGCTGTTGTCGGGCCTGACGGCGCTGACGCTGACGCCGGCGCTTTGCGCGCTGCTCCTGAAGCCCGGCGACCACGAGTCGCGCGCGTTCCACTGGTTCAACGTCGGCTTCGCGAAGTTCTCGTCGACGTTCCTGTGGATGATCGGCGTCGCGATGAAGCGGCGCATGCTCGCGGGCCTCGCCTTTCTCGGCGTCATCGCGCTCGTCCTGCTGCTCTTCTCGCGCGTGCCCGGCAGCTTCGTGCCGCCCGAGGACCAGGGCTATCTGTTCGGCGCGATCATGCTGCCCGATGCGGCGTCGTTGCAGCGCACCGAGGCGACGGGGCGACAGCTTCAGCGCGGCCTCGCCGGCGATCCGGCAATCGAGCACATCTTCGTAGCGCCCGGCCGCGACTTCATCGGCGGTGCGAACAAGCCGAATGCGGGCACGACGTTCCTGTTGCTGAAGGACTGGGACGAACGCGCCAAGACGGCGCCCGAGCTTGCGAGCGAGATGACGAGTCTCGGCGGCAAGCTGCCGGACGGCCTCGCGATAGGTTTCAATCCGCCGCCGATCCGTGGCCTCGGCACTGCGGGCGGTTTCGAGGCCTATGTGCAGGCGCGCGTCGATTCCGACCCGAAGCGCCTCGCCGACGCCGTGCAGGCGTACACCGCTGCGCTCGCACGCGACCCGCGCCTCACCGGCATCAACACGTTCTTCCGCCCGAGCGTGCCGCAGGTGTTCGTCGAGGTGAATCTCGAGCAGGCGATGGCGCTCGGCGTGCCGGTCTCCGACGTGTTCGACGCGCTGTCGAGCACGATCGGTGCGCTGTACGTGAACGACTTCAACATGTCGGGACGCACGTATCGCGTTCAGTTGCAGGCCGATGCGCCGTACCGCGCGCAGCCCGACGACCTCGGGCAGGTCTACGTGCGCTCGAACACGAGCGGCGAGATGATTCCGCTTTCGGCGCTCGTGCGCACGACGAGCATCGTCGGTCCCGAGCAGGTCGAGCGCTACAACGGCTTCCTCGCGGCGAAGGTGCTGGGCAGCGGCAAGCCGGGCGTCAGTTCCGGTGACGCGATCAAGGCGGCCGAGCAGATCGCGAAGGAAACGCTGCCCGCCGGCTACACGCTCGAATGGACCGGTCAGGCGTTCCAGGAAAAGCGCACGGGCCGCGCGTCGATGTTCGCGTTCGGCTTCGCGATCGTGATGGTGTACCTGATTCTCGCCGCGCTCTACGAGCGCTGGCGATTGCCGGCCGCCGTCGTGTTCGCGGTGCCGTTCGCGGTGCTCGGCGCGCTGTCGCTCGTGTTCCTGCGCGGCATGGAGAACGACATCTACTTTCAGATCGGCCTCGTCGTGCTGATCGGATTGTCGGCGAAGAATGCAATCCTGATCGTCGAGTTCGCGCAGCAGGGTCTGCTCGCCGGCATGCGTCCGATCGACGCGGCGCTGCAGGCGGCGCGCCTTCGCTTCCGGCCGATCGTGATGACGTCGATCGCGTTCGTGTTCGGCGTGCTGCCGCTCACGCTCGCAACGGGTGCCGGCGCCGCCGCGCGGCGCTCGATGGGCACCGGCGTCGTCGGTGGCATGCTGGTCGCGACGTTCGTCGCGACGATCTTCGTGCCGCTGTTCTTCACCGTGTTCTCGCGCAGGCCGAAGGTCGCCGAAGGCGAGCAGGCGAAGCCGGCCGGCCCGCTCGCGCACGACGCATCATGACGAAGCGTGTCGTTGCCGCGTGCGCCGTTGCGGCGCTCGCCGGTTGCGCGCCGGTGGGTCCCGATTATCGGCGGCCCGACATCGACGTGCCGAAGGCGTTCGCCGAGCAGGCGCCCGCACCGGCGACGCTCGCCGGGGTGCCCGTCGATTGGTGGAAGCTCTACCACGACGACACGCTCGACCGCCTCGTCGCCACCGGACTCGCACGAGGTACCGACGTTCGCCTCGCGATCGCGCGGATCGAGGAAGCGGCGGCACTCGTGCGCGAGGCGAACGCGACGCTTCTGCCGGAAGTGGATGCGTCGGGTGTCGCGTCGCGCACCGGCTCGAGCAAGCAGACGCCGGCCGTGCGCGCCGGCGCGCTGCCGACTGTCAGCAACTTCGCGTTGTCGGCGAACACCGCGTTCGAGCTCGATTTCTGGGGCCGGCTGCGCCGGCTGCGCGAAGCTGCGCAGGCGCAGTTCGAAGCGACCGAATACGCGCGCGGCGTCGTCGGCCTCACGCTGTCCGGCGGGATCGCGCGCACGTACTTCAACCTGCGCTCGCTCGATGCGCAGATCGCGGTCTCCGAGGAAAGCCTGCGCGCCGCCGACGATTCGGTCGCGATCACGCGCAAGCGCGCCGAAGGCGGCATCGCATCGGAGCTCGACGTCTACCAGGCCGAAGGCAACCGCGCGCAGCTTGCCGCGCAGCTCAAGGAATTGCAGCGGATGCGCGCGGTCGCGCTGCATCAGCTCGGCGTATTGACCGGTGACCTCACGCTCACGCTCGCGTCCGCCGATCTGCGCGCGATTCCGGCGCCGCCGCTGCCGCCCGCCGGACTTCCGTCGGCCCTGCTCGATCGGCGACCCGACCTGCGCCAGGCGGAAGCGTCGCTCGTCGCCGCGAATGCGCAGATCGGCGTCGCGCGCGCCGCGCAGCTGCCGACGATCAGCCTCACCGCATCGCTCGGGCTGCAAAGCGACAGCCTCGCGCACATCGTGTCGCCGGGCGCCAGCATCTGGTCGGTCGGCGTCGGATTGCTCGGACCGGTGATCGACTGGGGTCGTTACGCGGCGCGCACCGCGGAGGCCGAGGCGCGGGCGCGGCAGGCGGCGATCGTCTACGAGCAGGCGATGCAGACGGCGTTTCGCGACGTGTCGGACGCGCTGTCCAACGTCGGCTTTGCCGCGCAGACCGAGCGCGACCTCGCCTCGCGGGTGCAATTCGCGGACAACAGCCTGCGCCTTGCGACGCAGCGCTACGAGGCCGGCTACTCGGCGTATCTCGAAGTGCTCGACGCGCAACGCACGCTGAACGACGCGCAGCTCGCGCTCGTGCGGAACCGCCAGTCGTTCCTCACGTTCACCGTCGACCTGATGAATGCGCTCGGCGGCGGCTGGCAGGCGTAAGCGGCCGCGCCCGCCGCAGGAGTAGACTCGGCTGCACTGCCTTGCGGGGCTCCTGGCGCAGCGCAAACTGGCGGGCATCGAAACATCGGCGGACGAACGTCACGACGCGCCTCCCGACGGCCGCGCGCGCGCATTCAGCCTGCGGCTTCGGCTGCTGGGGCTCGTCGTGCTGGTGCTCCTGCCCTGGCTCGCGCTCGTCCTCTACGCGACGGCGGCCGAGCGGCGCAACGCGATCGCCAACGTGCACGCCGACGCGATGCGCCTGATCCGCATCGCGAGCAGCAACCAGGCGACGCAGATCGAGGCGGCACGCCAGTTGCTGACGGCATTCGCACGGATGCCGCAAGTGCGCAGCGCGAACCGCGCCGAATGCAGCCGCTTTCTCGCCGCGCTGCTGCCGGCCTATCCGCTGTATCTCAACTTCGCGCTCGCCGATCCCGACGGTACGATGACGTGCAGCGCCCGCGAGATGCCGGCCGCCGCGGTCAACGTCGCGGATCGGCCGTACTTCAAGCGCGCGTACGAGACGCGCGCGTTCGCGATCGGCGACTATCAGGTCGGGCGCGTGACCGGCCTGCCGGCGATCAATTACGCGCTTCCGGTCGTCGACGACGCGGGCGCCATCCGCGGCATCGCGTTCGCCGCGCAAAGCCTCGCCTGGCTCACCGGCGCGATGTCGCAAGTGACACTGCCCGATGGCGCGAAGATGATCGTCGTCGACCGCAACGGCGTCGTGCTCGCGCGCATGCCCGACATCTACGGCCCCATCGGCGAGCGGGTCGCCGAAGCGCGCGTGCTCGACGCGTTCGCGGCGCAGCACGACGGCGGCGTGTTCGAGTTGGACGACCCGGACGGCGGCACGCGGCTGTGGGCGCACGCCCCGCTCTTGTCGGACGCGAGCCTTCGCGTCGCGATCGGCGTGCCGGAGGACGTCGCGCTCGCCGACGTGAATCGGCGGCTCGTGCGCAATCTCGTCGCGCTCGGCATCGTCACGTTGCTGGCGCTCGGGGCCGCGTGGTTCGGCGCGACACGATTCGTGCTGCGGCCGATCGACGCGCTCGTCGCCGCGACCGCGGCGCTTGCGTCGGGGAAGCTTCACGCACGCGTGCCGTTGCAAGGCGGCCGCGACGAGCTCGACCTGCTCGCGCGCGCGTTCAACGCGATGGCATCGACGCTCGAGACGCGCGATCACGAGCTGCGCATTGCCGAGGAATCGCGACGCAATGCGCAGGTCGAGCTCGCCGTGTCGCGTGCGCAGATGGACATTGCGCGCCAGATCCAGCGCGCGATGCTGCCCGAGGATCCGCTGACGATCGGCGGCGTGACGCTGGCCGGCCGCTGCATTCCGGCGACCGACGTCGGCGGCGACTACTTCGGCTACTTTCCGCGCGGACGCTTCGGCGTCGACAGCTTTCTCGGTGACGTCTCGGGCCACGGCGTCGGTGCGGCGTTGCTGATGGCCGAAGCGCGCACGACGTTCATGGCCGAGCGTCTCGTCGCCGGCAGCGCCGGACGCATCCTCGGCAAGCTCAACCACGTCCTCTTCGACGATCTCGATCGTGCCGGCCAGTTCATCAGCGCGTGCTGCGCGACGTTCGACGCGCCGACCGGCGCGCTCTGCTACGCCAACGCCGGACACCCGCCGGCGATCCTCGTGCGCGCCGACGGCGCGCGGTGGCAGGCATTGAACGCCGACGGCGCGCTGCTTGGAATGCGCAACGACGTCGAGTTCCGCGAGCTGCACGTCCAGCTCTGCAGCGGCGACACGGTCACCTTTTACACCGACGGCATCACCGAGGCGCGCAACGGCGCCGGAGAGCTTTTCGGCATCGAACGCCTCGGCCGGATGCTGGCCGCGAATCGCAGCGAGGAGCCCGAAGTGCTGGTCGCGCACATCCTGGCCGAACTGCGCCGCTTCGCCGGTGCCGAACACTTCGACGACGACGTGACGATCGTCATCATGAAGGTTCCGCCCGCCGAAGAAGCGATCCAATGAACGCGACGGCCGACATCGACCGCCTCGCCGGCGTGCTGCCGCTCGCGTCGATCATCCCCTTTCCCGATCTGCTTCTCGGCGGCGTGCTGCTCGTTGCCGTCGTGCTGATTCACGGCATCGGCATCCGTCTCGTCAGCATGCACTTCCGCAAGCGCAGCGACGCGCTCGCGATGCGCACGCGCGCATCGATTCGCCTCGACGTGCTGCTCGGCGTCGTCGTCTTCCTGCTGCTCGCGCTTCATCTCGCCGAGGTCGTGTTCTGGACCGCGGCGCTCGTCTACTCGCGTCTCGTCGACGACTGGAGAACGGCCGCGTTCTTTGCTGCGAATACGTATACGACGGTCGGCTACGGCAAATTCGTGCTGCCGAGCGAGTGGAGCATGATGTCGCCGATCATCTCGATCTCCGGCCTGTTCACGTTCGGCTGGACGGGAAGCGTGCTCGTCGGATTCGTCACCTCGCTCGATCGGATGCGCAATCGGCAGGCAACCCGCGCGCGCGACGAGACGCGGCCCGAATGACGCCCGACGACCGGCAAAAACCCCCTCCATGCAGGCTTTCGGCAAACCCGGCATCGCGCCCACCTGGACGAGCAGCGCGAAGGACGTCGTCGGCTGCGCGCTCGGGGCCGGCCGCGTCTGGTTCACGACCGGCTACGGCATCGTCAACGAGATCTATTACCCGCGTGCCGATCTGCCGCAGATTCGCGACCTGGGCTTCATCGTCGCCGACGGCAACGGCTTCTGGGTCGAAGTCAAGCGCCTCGGCGACTATCGCGTGCGCCTCGCGTCGGCGGGCATTCCGGCGGTCGAGTTCGTCCACGTGCACCCGCGCTTCGAGTTGCGACTTCGCATCGCGCCGGATCCCGAGCGCGACGTCGTGCTGGTCGACGTCGCATTGAGCGGTGACGAAGGCCTGCGTCCCTACGCACTGCTCGCGCCGCATCTCGGCGGCACCGGAGGCGAGAACGTCGCTGAAGTCGGTTCGCACGGCAGCCGCCGGATGCTGTGGGCCGAACAGGGTCCCTTCGCGCTCGCCCTTGCCGCGACCGACGCGCAGCAGGCCGACGCATGGGGCGCGGCGAGCGCCGGCTACGTCGGGGCGAGCGACGGCTGGCAGGACTTCGATCGCAACGGTGCGCTCACGTGGCAGTTCGATCGCGCGGGTCCCGGAAACGTCGCGCTGATCGGCGAGTTGCCGGCGACGGCGACGCTGGCGCTCGCGTTCGGCAGCAGCCGCGAGGCGGCAGCGACGCTCGCCGTGTCGTCGTTGCTGCAGCCGTTTTCCGACGTCTGGGAACGGCACGCCGCACTGTGGCACGCATGGTTGTCGAAGCTCGCGATTCCGTCGCGCCTGCCCGCGCCGATCCGCCACGCGGTCGTGACGTCGGCGATGGTGCTTCGCGTGCATCAGGACAAGACGTATCGCGGCGCGATGGTCGCGAGTCTCAGCATCCCCTGGGGCAACGCGCACGACGACATCGGCGGCTATCACCTCGTCTGGCCGCGCGACCTCGTCGAAAGCGCCGGGGCGTCGCTCGCGCTCGGTGCGACCGACGATGCGCGCAACATCCTGCGCTACCTGCTGGCGACACAGCATGCCGACGGCAACTGGTCGCAGAACCAGTGGCTCGGCGGCACGCCGTTCTGGCGCGGCGAGCAACTCGACGAGACCGCGTTTCCGGTGCTGCTCGCGACCGCGCTGCGCGAGCGCGACGCACTCGACGGCATCGACGTTGGCGACATGGTGCGCCGCGCGCTCGGCTTCATTGCGCGAAACGGCCCGGCGACGGCGCAGGATCGCTGGGAGGAGGATGCGGGCCTCAATGCGTTCACGCTCGCCGTCTGCATCGCGGCGCTCGTCTGCGGCGCCGACGATCTCGACGAGCCGTCGCGGCGGCTCGCACTCGACATCGCCGACGACTGGAATTCGCGGATCGAGGACTGGACGAGCGTTCGCGATACGCCGCTCGCGAAGGCCAATGGCGTCGACGGCTACTACGTGCGCATCGCACCCACGCCGGCGGCGCCCGACGAGCGAACGCTTGCGCGCGTCCTGCCGATCAAGAACCACGCGCTCGATCCCGGTCTTCGCGCCGACGAGCAGGTCGCGACCGACTTCCTGCAACTGGTGCGCTTCGGACTGCGCGACGCGCACGATCCTCTCGTCGTCGGCACGGTAAGGATCGTCGATCAGGCGCTGAAGGTCGACCTGCCGGACGGCCCCGGCTGGCATCGCTATACCCGTGACGGGTATGGCGAGCAAAGCGACGGCAGCCCCTTCGACGGCACCGGGGTGGGCCGCGTGTGGCCGCTCCTCACCGGCGAACGAGGCCACTACGCGTTGCTCGCCGGCGACGATCCGCTGCCGCTCCTGCGCACGATGGCGGCGATGACCGGTCGCGCGGGTCTCATGCCCGAGCAGGTCTGGGATTGCGAGCCGGTTCCCGAACGTGGCCTTTTCCCCGGCAAGCCGAGCGGCAGCGCGATGCCGCTCGTATGGGCGCATGCCGAATTCGTCAAGCTCGCAATGAGCGTCGTCCACGGCGCACCGATCGACCGGCCGCGCGCCGTCTGGGACCGCTACCGGGGACAGCGGCCGCAACCCGCCGTCGCCGTATGGACGCCCCGCTCGCCGGTCGCCGTGTTGCGCGCAGGGCAGCGGCTTCGCGTTTGCGCAAGCGAGCCGGCGCTCGTCCACTTCGGCATCGACGGTTGGCAGCATGCCGACGACGCTGCGACGCGCGAAACCACGCTCGGGCTGCACGTCGCCGACCTGCCGAGTGCCGCGCTGGCGAGCGGTCAGTGGCTCGATTTCACGTTCTTCCTGACGGCGACGAACCGCTGGGAGGACCGCAACTACCGCGTCGACGTGCAGGACGCGACGCCAGGCTAGGACTGCGCGTTCGCCAGGTTGTCGTGGATCCGGTGCAGCGCGTCGATGACGCGCGCGGCTTCGCGGCCATCGAGGCCGCGCAGCGCATCGCTGCGAATCGAAGCCGCCACGTCCTCGATCGCCTCGAGATGCGGCGCCGCGGCGCGCGTCAGGTACACGCGGTAGGCGCGCCGGTCGTTCGGGTCGGCACGCCGCTCGACCAGGCCTTCCTGGGCGAGCTGGTCGATCAGCCGGGCCAGCGTGATCGGTTGCACTTCGAGCGTTTCGGCCAGGTCGATCTGGCGCACGCCCTCGCGGCGCGCGACGTGGACGAGCGTGCGCGCCTGCGCGACGGTCAGCGCGCTGCGCTGCTGCCGCTCGCGGTACGCGCGGCGCATCAGCCGGGAGATGTCGGCGATGAGAAAGCCGAGGTTATGGGACTTCGCCTTCATCGTGGCTGCATATAATGAGGATGGCTCATTATATGCGATTGGACACGACGCCAATCGCGATGACCTGAAGGCGTCGCAGTTGGCCGGGACGGAACTTATGCGACGAGCAACGCCTTGCCGGCCAGAACCGTCAGCGCGCGGTCGAGGCGCGCGGGGCCGCCGGCTGCCGCGAAGGGTCCGCCGACCTCGGCGCAAAGGTCGCTTCGCGTGCGCGTCCCGTCGAGCAGCGCCAATAGTGTCCGGCCGACCGGATCGCGATAGCGCAACGCGGCATGGTAGAGGCTCGGGATGATCTCGTGCTCGCGCGTGAGCCAGCGCGCGGCCGCGAAGGCCTGCGGACGCCCGCCGGCGACGCTCGCCACGGCGATCGGCGCCGTTCGAAGGTCCACGATGCCGGCCGCGTGAAGCTCGGTAACGAGGCGCTCGGTCGCCAGCGCCGACTCGCTCGCCGCATGCGGGATGCGCGCGCGATCGAGGTCCGCGACCGGCACCGACTGCGGCCAGCGTTCGAGCAGGAGCCGCATCGTCGCGGTTGCATTCGGATCGCTCGCAAGGTTCTCGCCCCGCGCCGCGGCGGCGCGCGCATCGAGCGACGGCAGCGCGTGCAAGTGCCGCGCGTTCGCGGGTTCGATCACGAACCGCGACAACGCGCCGGCATGGCACACGAGCGACTCGCGGAAGCGGCGGAAATGAAGGAAATCGAGATATTGCTCGCGCGCCAGCCGATCGAAACGTGCGAGCGCTTCCCGCACCGGCGGCGCGAGACGCTGCCCGGCCATCGCGGTCGAATGCGCCTCGGCTGCGAACGCAAGACCGGCGTGCGCGGCGTCGGCGACGAATTCGTGGAAGTGGACCGCAACATTCGGCTCGCTCAGATCGTCGTGGGCGAGCGCGGCATCCGGACTTCGCGCCGCATCGCGAATCTCGCCGCGCATCGCCTGCTGACCCGCGTTGTCGCTGGCGACCGGCGTCGCCACGAGCTCGAGCAGTTCGCGCGCCGCGGCGAGTTTCGCGCGCTTGCCGGCGATCTCGCGCGTGTGGTACTTCACCATGTCCCAGACGATCTGGCGCATGCGGGACCCGGGCAGCGTGTTGTAGCTCACGTACGCAACGCCCTTCGGCGCGAGGTGCCGCGCGATCGCCGGCATCACGTGTGCGCGCACGTCCGCCGGTATCCACGAGTAGAGCCCGTGGGCGATGATGTAGTCGAAGCGGCCGAGGTCGGACGGCAGGTCGCGGACGTCGCGCTCCAGCAGGTCGACGTTCGATACGCCGATCGCATCCGCCATCTGCCGTGCGCGCGCGAGCGGCTGCGCGGCGAAATCGACACCGACGAAGCGGGCGTCGGGCAGCGTGGCCGCGATCGAGACCAAGCTCGCGCCGTCACCGCAGGCGAGCTCGAGCACCCGGCAGGTCGTGACCGGCGCCACGTCGAGCCCGAGCAGCGTGCCGATCGTCGCGAGGCGCTCGGGGTGGCGCGCCGGCGACGGCGCGCTCGTGTAGGGAACGTCGTTGTAGACGGCGGCGAGCGGGTCGCCGTCCGGCGAGCGGGTGTCGCTCGGGGAATCAGGCACGGGTTTCCGACTCGAAGGCGGCCATTGCAAGCGAGATCGTAACGGCAACGGAGGCGGTCGCGATCGCGAGGCCATCAGTCCGCTTATCTCGGTAAGGCATGAATACATAGCACTTCATTCCTTCCGGTTACGACGACACAACCCCATCATGGCGGCATGCGTCGTCCCGATTCCGCCGCGTTCGCCCAGGCGCTCGCCGATCCGCCCGCCCTGCTGTCGCAGCCGCCCAGCCTGCTGAGCGACGAGCAGGTCGATGCGCTCGACCGTCTGATCGAGCCGCTATCGCCAGACCAGCTGATCTGGATCGGCGGCTACCTGGCGGGCCTCGCCACCGCGAGACGCGCCGGCACGCCGCGCCTTGCACCGGCGCCCGCTGACGATGACGAAGCGTTCGTCACGATCGTATACGGGTCGCAATCGGGCAACAGCGCGGGCATCGCGGCCGACGTCAAGGCACAGGCCGAGGCGAGGGGCCTCGACGTTCGCGTCAAGTCGATGGACGAATACCGCCCGAGCGACCTGCGGACCGAGAAGAAGCTGCTGATCGTCGTCAGCACGCAGGGCGAAGGCGAGCCGCCCGACAGCGGCAAGGAGCTGCACGAATTCCTGCATGGCCGGAAGGCGGGCAAGCTCGAAGGCCTGCGCTACTCGGTCCTGGCGCTCGGCGATTCGAGTTACGAGCACTTCTGCCAGACCGGGCGCGATTTCGACGCGCGCCTCGAGGCGCTCGGCGCCGAACGCGCGCATCCGCGCGTCGACTGCGACGTCGATTACGACGACGCGGCCGCGCAATGGATCGAAGGCGCGCTCGCCGCGCTCACGGCGGCACCCGCCCGCGCGCTCTCGCACGCGGTTGCCGCCCGCCCCCTGCGCGGCAACGTGACGCCGCTCCATTCGAAGAAGAATCCGTTCCTGGCGACCGCGCTTGCGAACATCAATCTCTCGGGCCATGGCTCGGCGAAGGAAGTGCGCCACCTCGAGCTGTCGCTCGAAGCCTCGGCGCTCTCGTACGAGCCGGGCGATTCGGTCGGCGTGCTGCCGGCGAACGAACCGGAGGTTGTCGCCGACCTGCTCGACGCGCTTCACCTTGATCCGTCGCAACGCGTCGATCTCGGCACCGAATCCGCGACACTCGGTTTCGCGCTCGCGCACAGGTACGAAATCACGACGCTGACGCGGCCGCTCGTCGAGAAATATGCGGCGCTCGGCGATGCGCAGGCGCTGCGCGACCTGCTCGCAGCCGAGAACGGCGGCGACCTCTGGCAATACCTGCGCGGGCGCCAGTTGATCGATCTCGTCACCGAGCATCCGCTGCGCGGCATCGGCGCGACGCAACTGCTGTCGCTGTTGCGCAGGCTGCCGCCGCGGCTTTATTCGATCGCCTCGAGCCAGAAGGCGAATCCCGGTGAATTGCACGTCACGGTCGCTGCCGTACGCTATGAGAGCCACGGCCGCAACCGCCACGGCGTCGCCTCGACGTTCCTCGCCGATCGCATCGCCGAAGGCGACACGGTGCCGATCTATGTCGAGACGAACCGCAACTTCAAGCTGCCGTCCGATCCGGCGACGCCGATCGTCATGGTCGGGCCCGGTACGGGCGTCGCGCCGTTTCGCGCGTTCGTGCAGGAGCGCGAGGCGATCGGCGCCTCGGGGAGAAGCTGGCTCTTCTTCGGCGATCGCCACTTCACGACGGACTTTCTCTATCAGCGCGAATGGCAGCAGAACCTGAAGGACGGCGCGCTGACGCGGATGGACGTTGCGTTCTCGCGCGATCGCGAGCACAAGTGCTACGTCCAGCATCGGATGAAGGCGCAGGCGCGCGACCTCTACGCCTGGTTGCAGGACGGCGCGCACTTCTACGTGTGCGGCGATGCCGAGCGCATGGCGCGCGACGTGCACCAGGCGCTGATCGAGATCGTCGCCGAGCAAGGCGCGATGCCGGTCGAGCGCGCGACCGAATACGTGCAGGCGTTGCAGCGCTCGCGGCGGTATCAACGCGACGTCTACTGAGGACTGAGGCTGCGGTGAATGATACGGTGCAGGCGCCTCCCGGCCGCTCCGAGGTCGAGCGCGTCAAGGAAGCGAGCGACTATCTGCGCGGCACGATCGTGCAGAGCCTCGCGAACCCGATCACCGGCGCACTCGCCGACAGCGACGCGCAGCTCATCAAGTTCCACGGCAGCTACCAGCAGGACGACCGCGACCTGCGCGACGATCGGCGGCGCAGGAAGCTCGAGCCGCTCTATTCGTTCATGGTGCGCGTGCGCGCGCCGGGCGGTGTCGTCACGCCCTGGCAATGGCTCGTGCTCGACGAGCTCGCACGCACGCATGCGAACGGATCGCTTCGCCTCACGACGCGCCAGTCGTTCCAGTTGCACGGGATACGCAAGCCGCGGTTGAAGGAGACGATCGCCGCCGTCAACGAGACGCTGCTGACGACGATCGCCGCGTGCGGCGACGTGAACCGCAACGTCATGTGCAACCCGAACCCGTATCAGTCGGCGCTGCACGGCGAAGTGTTCGACTGGGCGTCCCGGATCAGCGAGGAGCTCGAGCCGAAGACGCGCGCGTATCACGAGATCTGGCTCGACGACGCGCTCGTCGCCGGTGGCGAGCCCGACGACGAGCCGCTCTACGGCCGCACGTACCTGCCGCGCAAATTCAAGATCGCGATCGCGGTGCCGCCGAGCAACGACGTCGACGTCTTCGCCCACGACCTCGGCTTCATCGCCATCGTCGACGACAACGGCAGCCTCGCCGGCTTCAACGTGACGGTCGGCGGCGGGATGGGAATGACGCATGGCGAGCCCGCGACGTATCCGCGCCTCGGCGACGTCATCGGCTCCTGCCGTCCCGGGCAGATGCTCGCCGTCACCGAGCAGGTCGTCGCGATCCAGCGCGACTACGGTGACCGCAGCGATCGCAAGCACGCGCGTCTCAAGTACACGATCGACGACCGCGGCGTCGACTGGTTTTCGTCGGAGCTCGCAGCGCGGCTCGGTACGCCGCTGGACCCGCCACGGCCGTTTCGATTCGAGCACAACGGCGATCGCTACGGCTGGGTGGAAGGTGTGGGCGGCAAGCTGCACCTGACGCTTTTCGTCGAGAACGGGCGCGTGCGCGACACGCCGTCGACGTCGCTGATGACGGGCCTGCGCGAGATCGCGAAGGCGCACGACGGCGACTTCCGGCTGACCGCGAACCAGAACCTGATCATTGCGAACGTCGATCCGGCGAAGCGTCCCGCGATCGAGTCGCTGCTCGCGCAGCACCGGGTCGACGTCGACGGACGCAGTGGCATGCGCGTCAACTCGATGGCGTGCGTCGCGCTCCCGACCTGCGGCCTCGCGATGGCCGAGAGCGAGCGCTATTTGCCGACGCTGATCGGCAAGCTCGAGCGCATCCTCGACGACAGCGGCCTTGCGGACGATGCGATCACCGTGCGGATGACCGGCTGCCCCAACGGCTGCGCGCGTCCTTATGTCGCCGAGATCGCCTTCGTCGGCAAGTCGCCAGGCAAGTACAACGTCTATCTCGGCGGGGGCTTCGCCGGCGATCGGCTGAACAAGCTCTATCGCAGCGCACTGGCCGAAGACGAGATCCTGGCCGAGCTCGCGCCGATCATCCGGCGCTACGCGTCGGATCGGCGCAACGGCGAGCGTTTCGGCGACTTCGTGATCCGCGCGGGCTACGTCGAGGCGGTGACGAGCGGGCGCACGTTCCACGCGTAACGTCGCCCGGCAACGACCTCGTGTTCCGGGACAAGCGCTGCACGATGCATTACGCGCTGTCGGATTACGACTTCTCGGTGCGCCCGCATATGCACCGGACGACGATCGCCGGCGACGTCCCGGTTTGAGCCAAGGCCTCGCGGGCCGCGGTGAACCGATTGACGGCAGCGCGTTCTCAATCCACAATCGCGGCCGCTTCAAAACCCTGCGATCAACACTGATGGACCCTTGCCCTAGTTGCACGAAACTTAGCTAGCAAGCGAGATTCCGGCGGGGTTCCGATCCCTTCCCGTCTCGCTGAAAAGGCGGGACGTTGCGATCCGACCACTTCGTGCTTCGAGCGAAGTGGTCGACGCGCCTCCCAACCGAAGTTGCGTTTCCGGCCACCGTGGCCGTCGATCGCGCAAGCGCGGGCGACCACGGACGCCGGGCGTGCGGCGCTCGCGGTGCGCCGCCTGGGAGTCGAAGATGCAGACCGATGTCGCCCGCAGGAATCCCGCGCCGATGCGCAAGCCGCGCGTGCGGAACGGCTTCTACGTCTCGCGGCTGCGCGGCGCGCCGGTCGTCGACAGCGACGGTGCGTCGGTCGGACGGCTGCGCGACGTCGTCGTCGCCGTCGAGCCGAGCGGCTATCCGCCGGTGCGCGGCATCGTCGTGCGCGCGCAGAAGCGCGATCGCTTCGTGCCGCTGCGCGATATCGCGCACCTCGACGCGACCGGCGCCCGCGTACGGGAGAGCGAGCCCGCCATCGAGTTCAAGCGGAGCGACGGCGAACTGCTCGCGTATCGCGACCTGCTCGATCGCCAGGTCGTCGACGCGCAAGGTGCGCGCGTTCTGCGCGTCAACGACGTGATGCTCGCGCCGGTGCAGCGGCGGCTGTCGTTGCTCGGCATCGACGTCAGCGTGCGCGGCCTGATGCGCCGCCTCGCGCCCGATTGGCTGCTCGGCGGCATCGATGGCGAGCTTCTCGACTGGTCGGTCGTCGAGCCGCTCGCCGCCGAAATGCCCGACGTGCGGCTGCGCCTGCCGCACCGCAATCTGACGCGGCTCGATCCGTCGGACCTCGGCCGGATCATCGATCACCTGCCCTATCGGCATGGCGCCGAGCTCGTCTCCGCGCTCGACGACGAGACGGCGGCCGACGCCCTCGAGGAAGTCGGCAAGGACCGCCAGCCGGAGCTCTTCGAGCAGCTGAGCCGCGACAAGGCGGTCAGCATCCTCGATCACATGGCACCCGACGCCGCGGCCGACCTTCTGAACGACCTGCCGCCGGCGCAGGCCGATCGCCTGATCGAGCGGATGGAGCCCGAGGCCGCGTCCGACGTGCGGTTGCTCCTGACGTTCGAGTCGAAATCGGCCGGCGGCCTGATGACGACGGACTTCGTCATCGCGCTCGAGCACGAGACGACGCGCGACGCCGTCGAGCACCTGCGCACGCAGCTCACGAAGCCGGACCTCGTCTACTACGTCTACGTCGTCGACAACGCCGACAACCGCGCGCTTCGGGGCGTCGTGTCGTTGCGCGACCTGCTGCTCGCGAAGCCCGGGCAGCGGCTCGACGAGTACATGAACCGGGAGCTGCGCACCGTCGAGCCCGAGGAGTCGGGCAAGGAAGTCGCGCGCGTGATGGGCGAGTACAACCTGCTCGCGCTGCCCGTCGTCGACGGGCAGGGGCGGATGCTCGGGCTCGTGACCGCCGACGACGTGCTCGACATGATGCTGCCCGAAACGTTGCGTCGCCACCTGCCGCGGCTCTTCAGCTAAGCGATGAACAGGATGCCGATGCCGCTGGTCCGCACGCCGATCCGGCGGCTCTTGCGGCGGCGGCCGCGCCTTCGCTGGCCCCGCCGCGGCATCTGGGCGTTCCTCGCGGCACTCGGTCCTGGTCTCATCACGACGAACGCCGGCAACGATGCCGGCGGCATCGCCACCTATTCGATCGCCGGCGCATCGTACGGCTTCGATCTCCTGTGGATACTGCCGGTCATCACGGTGAGCCTGGTCGTCGTGCAGGAGGCCTGTGCGCGGATGGGCATCGTCACCGGCAAGGGACTTGCCGGCTTGATCCGCGAACGCTTCGGCGTGCGCTGGACCGCGCTCGCGATCGCGAGCTTCTTCGTTGCGTCGGTCGCGACGACGGCGTCCGAATTCGCAGGCATCGCCGCGAGCGGCGAGCTCTTCGGCGTTTCGCGCTACGTGAGCGTGCCGGTGGCGCTCGCCGTCGTGTTCTATCTCGTCGCGGGCGGCACGTACCGGATCGTCGAGCGCGTATTCCTCGCGATGACCGTCGTGTTCTTCGGCTACGTCGCGACGGCGTTCATGACGACGCAGCACTGGCTGCCCGTTCTGCGCGCGTCGGTCGTGCCGACGCTGCGGCTCGACCCGGGCTTCCTGTTCATGGCGATCACGCTGATCGGCACGACGATCACGTCGTACATGCAGTTCTTCCTGCAGGCCGCCTACGTCGAGCGCGGCACCGGCGTGCGCGAGCTGAAGCTCGCGCGGGCCGACGTCGTGATCTCGTCGATCTTCGCGAACCTCATCGCGTTCTGCATCATCGTCACGACCGCGCAGACGCTGCACCGGACCGGCGTCACGATCGACACGGCAGCCGAAGCGGCCCGCGCGCTCGTGCCGCTCGCCGGCCGCTACGCCGAGATCCTGTTCGCGGTCGGCCTCGTCGGCGCGTCGCTCTTCGGCGCCACCGTGCTGCCGTTGTCGACCGCTTACCTGACGACGGAAGCGTTCGGATTCGAGCGCGGGATCGCGCACACGTTCCGCGAGGCGCCGGTGTTCATGGGCATCTACACGGTGACGCTTCTGCTCGGCGCGCTGATCGCGCTCGTCCCCGACATGCCGCTCGTCCGACTGATGGTCGTCAGCCAGTTCATCGACGGCGTGCAGCTTCCGATCATCCTCGTGTTCATCGTCCTGCTCGTGCGTGACCGCTCGGTGATGGGCGACTACGCGAGCGGACGAACGCTGCAGGCGGTGCAGTGGGCGACGGCGATCGTGCTCGGCAGCATGAGCGCGCTGCTGCTCGCGCTCACAGCCTGAACACGCGGCGCGCGTTGCCGGCGCGGACGGCGCGCATCGGCTCGTCGGGCAGGCGCGCGGTGTTCGCGAACGCGCCCTTCGTGTCGTGCACCTGATGCGGCCAATCAGTGCCGAGCATCACGTGGTCGGCGCCGACGACCGAGATCAAGTACGACAGCGCGCCGAAGTCGTAGGTGATGCTGTCGTAGTAGATGTGACGCAGATAGTCGGTCGGCTTGCGTTGCATCCGGCGGCGGCTCGGAATCTCCACTTCGTCGCCCTTCTCGAAGCGGCCCACGAGGTACGGCAGCGTGCCACCGCCATGCGACGCGATGATCTTCAGGTTCGGATGACGATCGAAGAAGCCGTCGAAGATCATCCGCGTGATCGCGAGCGTCGTGTCGAACATGAAGCCGGCCGACCACGACAGGTCGTACTTCGACATGTCCATGCTGTCGACGCCCGGTGGATCGGTCGGGTGCACCAGCACGGGCAATGCGCGGCCGTCGATCTCGGCCCAGATCGGCGCGAAGAACGGGTCGGTCAGGCTGCGGCCGGCGACGTTCGCGAGCACCATCACACCGACGGCGCCATTGCTGCAGGTCCGTGACAGCTCCTCGAGCGCGCGATCGGGGTATTCCCACGGCAGCGACGTGAACCAGCGGATGCGGTCGGGATACGTCGTCTGCGCCTGCGCCATCGTGTCGTTCGATTCGCGTGCGGCAAGACAGCTCACGTCCTCGCCGCCCCAGTAGACGTTCGGACAGGTGAGCGAGACGATCGACAGGTCGATGCCTGCCGTGTCCATGTGCGCGATTCGCAGCGCGTAATCGAAATGACCGCGCTGCGGAATCACCACCGGCGTGTCGCCGCGGAAGATCTCCCTTTGCCCGTCGGGACGCGTCTTGATGTTGTAGATGCCGCCCTCCTTCGAAAGGAGCTCGAGCCATCGGGCGGTGAACATGTGAGTGTGAACGTCGATGACGGGCATCGTGGCAATCTCCGATCGGTTGAAGGGGTGAGCCGGCGCTCAGTGCGTGAGGATCCGGCCGAGGAACGAGGCGAGCCGCCGGCTTTGCGGCCGCTCGAAGAAATCGTCGGGCCTCGCGATCTCGATGATCTGCCCCTGATCCATGAAGACGGCGCGGTCGGCAACGCGGCGCGCGAAGCCCATCTCGTGCGTGACGACGATCATCGTCATGCCGTCGGCGGCGAGGCTCTCCATCGTCTGCAGCACCTCGTTCACCATTTCCGGATCGAGCGCCGCGGTCGGCTCGTCGAACAGGACGAGTTGCGGGCGCGTGCACAACGCCCGCGCGATGGCGACGCGCTGCTGCTGTCCGCCCGACAGTTCGGCCGGCCGTTTATTTGCATGATCGGTGAGGCCGACGCGCGCCAGGTAGTGCATTGCGAGATCGTGCGCCTCGGCCCGCCGCATGCCGCGGCCGAATACCGGGCCGACGGTCAGGTTCGCAAGCACGCTCATGTGCGGGAACAAGTTGAAGTGCTGGAACACCATGCCGACGCAGCGGTTCACGGCAAGACGCGCCGCCCGCGTGATCGCATCGGCCGCGACGTCGATGCCGCAGACGTGCAGGCGTCCCTGCTCGAACGGCTCGAGCAGGTTGATCGTGCGAACGAGCGTCGACTTGCCGGACCCCGACGGGCCGCAGACGACGATTCGCTCGCCGGTGTCGACGACGACGTCGATGTCGCGGAGCGCGTGATAGTCGCCGTACCACTTGTTGATCGCGCGCATCCGCACGATCGGTACGTCGCCGTCCGTGCGCTTCGAGGCGACCTTCGCCACGCTCTTCGCCATCACGACGAAAGCTCGAGCCGCCGGCTGTAGCGCGACAGGCCGTAGCAGACGGCGAGGTACGCGAGCGCGAGGAACACGTAGCCCGACGTCAGGATGTTCGATTCACCGACCCAGTCCGGCGATTTGGCGCCGATCTCCACGGCGCCGAGCAGATCGTTGACGCCGATCACCGACAGCAATGTCGTTTCCTTGATCACCGCGATCATGATGTTGACGAGCGCCGGCACGACGGCACGAATCGCCTGCGGCAGCACGATCAGGCGCAGCGTCGCGAAATGCGACAGCCCGACCGTCGTCGCCGCCTCGATCTGCCCGCGACCGACCGCCTGCAGTCCGCCGCGAAAGACTTCTGCCGCCATCGCCGCGTTGAAGAGCGCGAAGGCAATGACGGCGCGCGTGAAGAGATCGACGTCGATGCCGCGCGGCAGGAACAGAGGCAGAAGCGTCGCGGCGATGAACAGCACGGCGAGCAGCGGCACCGCGCGCATGCCTTCGACGAACATTGCGCACAGCGCACGCACGAGCGGCCACTGCGAACGGCGACCGAGTGCGATGGCGAGGCCGATCGGCAGCGCGGTCGCGAACGTCGCCAGCGTCACGACGAGCGTCAACAGCAGTCCGCCGATCAGCGTCGGCGCCACGAGCGGAAGCGGTCCGCCGCCGACGAGCAGAATCAGGAACGCGATCGGCAGGAGAACGAAGCCGACGAGCACGGGACCCGGGCGGCCCGCCGGCGGACGGCGCACCACCCAGATCCAGAACAGCGCGAAAGTCGCGAAGCACGTCCATGCACGCCACATCTGTCCGACCGGATAGTTGCCGACGAGCCATGGCTTCCAGCGCGCGATCACGAACGCCCAGCACGCGCCGTCGTCGCCCGGACAGGCGGCGCTCGACTGGCCGAGCCAGTGGGCGCGCACGATCGCCCAGTCGACGAAGCGAACGCAGACGAACGCGCACAGCGCGAGCAGCAGCAGCGACAGCGCACTCGTCGCCGGCGTCGCGAACCGCGCCCGGCGCCCGCGCCACGGCCATGCGATCGCGGCGACCGGCGCCGCGCGCGCATCGATCGGTGCGTCGCGAACGAAGCGACTCGTCATGGCTCGCGCACCGCAAGCGAACGTCGCAGTCTCATCCGGGCGCTCTCGACAGCAGCCACCGATTGGCGACACCGACCACCAGCGCAATGCAGAGGTTGATCGCCGCGTACAGTGCGACGACGAGCGCCATCGCTTCGAGCGCCTGGCTCGTCTGGCTCGCGATCGTGCCGCCGACGATCTGCATGATGTCCGGATAGCCGATCGCGGCCGCGAGGGACGATGCCTTCGCGAGCGTCTGGTACTGGCCGCCGGCCGCCGGCAGCGCGACCCGCAGCGCCTGCGGCAACACGATCAGAAGCGCGGCGCGCGCGCCGCTCAAGCCGACCGTCGTCGCGGCTTCGATCTGTCCCTTCGGTACCGAGAGGATGCCCGCGCGAAAGATCTCGGCGAGGAACGTGCCGTTGTAGATCGCGAGGCCGAGCGTCAGCGCCATCAATTCGGGCAGTATCGCGATGCCGCCGGCGACGTCGAAGCCGTCGACGTGCGGCCGATCGGCGCCGGACGGCACGAACAGGCCGCGATTGTTGAGGAGAATGCCGCCGAACTGCAGGCTGTCGGCCACGCCGGGCAGAAGCGCGATCGCCGAGAAATACCAGAACAGGATCTGCAGCAGCAGCGGGATGTTGCGAAAGACTTCGACGTAGAGCGCCGATGCGCCGCGCACGATCGGATGCGGCGCGAGCCGGCCGAACGCGACGAAGAGCGCGATGATCGTCGCGAGGACACTGGCGACCGCGACAACGAGGAGTGTGTTGAGCGCGGCCGCGATCACCGCGTCGAGGTACGGCGAGGCCGGACCGAACGGGACGAGGCTCTGTGCGATCTGGAATCCGGCTTGCGCGTGCAGGAACCCGAAGCCCGCCGACACGCCGAGCGCATGCATGTTCGCCCGGAAGTTCGCGACCGCGGCGGACACGAGCCACGCGACGAGCGCCACCAGCAACGCCTGGACGACGTAACCGGGCAGCCGCTCCCGGAGGACGGCGCGCGTCATCGGCGATACGCCGCCCTTCAGCGAACCGGAATCGACATCATCACGCCGCCGTTCGCCACCAGCGCGTTGCGCCCGCGCTCGAGGCGCAGCGGCGTCTTCGGTCCCACGTTGCGGTCCCAGATCTCGCCGTAGTTGCCGACCGCCTTGACCGCCTTGTACGCATAGTCGTTCGACACGCCGAGTTTGCTTCCGAAGTCGCCGCTGACGCCCAGCAGCCGCTGCACGTCAGGGTTCTGCGAACTGCGCTGCGCGTCGATGTTCGCCTGCGTGATGCCAAGCTCTTCCGCCGCGACGAGCGCGTTCAGCGTGAAGCGCACGAGCGCCTCCCAGCGCGGCTGGCCCTGCGCGACGACCGGGCCGATCGGCTCGTTCGACACCGTCTCGGTCAGCACCTTGTAGTCGTCGCGATCGGGCAGCTTCGCGAGGCGCGCGGCGAGCCCCGAGCGATCGTTGATCAGCGTGTCGCAGCGCTTGCCGACGAACGCATCCCATGCCTGCTCGGCCGACGCGAACGTGACGATCTTGTACTTGAGCTTGTGTGCGCCGAAGTAACTCGCGACGATCAGCTCGGACGTGCTGCCCTGCAGCGTGCAGATCGTCGCGTTGTTGAGATCGGCGATCCTGTTCGCCTTCGACTTCTTCGCGACGACGAAGCCCTGGCCATCGTAGAACATGATCTTCGGGAACTTGAGGCCGCCGATGTCGCGGCTTTCGGTCCACGTGAAGCGATGCGTCAGCACGTCGACGACCCCGGTCGGAAGCCCCGCGAACGCGGTCTTGAGATCCATCGGCGTCAACTGGATCTTGCTGTCGTCACCGAGCGCGGCGGCCGCGATCGCCCTGCAGAGGTCGATATCGAAGCCCTCGCGCTTGCCGGCGTTGTTCTCGGCCGAGAAGCCGGCGGCCGCGAGCGTCACGCCGCACTTGAGCACGCCGTGCGCCTTCACGTCGTCGAGCACATCGGCGCGCGCGACGCCGCAGAGCGCGACCACGCCGGCGACGCACGCGAATGTCCTGACTGCGATGGGAGAGCCGTTGGGTAGCCGCATCGATCGTCTCCGTTGTCCGGTTGCCTGTCGGGATGCAGGCTGCGAATGTTACTCGACGCGGGAACCGTACGCCGAAAGCCCGCGCGCTCCGGTCGAGCCGAAGCGTTTACCGCCCTTCGATTCGTTCAGCGGGCGATGGCGCCGTCGAGCGGCAACGCGCGTCTCGCGCGGCGCTTGCGATGCGCGGCGAGCAGCGCAAAGAAGATCTGCCCGGCGACGAGCAGGATGCAGATCGTCATGAACACGAGGCTGATCGGCCGCTCGAAGAAGACGCCGAGATCGCCGCGCGACAGAAGGAGCGCACGACGGAAATTCTCCTCGACCAGCGGACCGAGCACGTAGCCCAGCAGGATCGGCGCCATCGGAAAGTCGAGCGCCATGAAGATCGCGCCGGCGATGCCGAAGACGAGCACCTCGTTCACTTCGAAGAGGCTGTTGTTCGTGCTGTAGACGCCGACGGCGATGAAGAACATCGCGCAGGGGAACATCAGCCGATACGGCACCTGCAGCACCTTGAGCCATACGCCGATCAGCGGGACGTTCAGGATCATCAGCAGCACGTTGCCGATCCAGAAGCTCGCGATCAGGCCCCAGAACAGGTCGGCGTGCTCGGTGATGAGCTGAGGACCCGGCGCGATCCCCTGGATCATCAACGCGCCCAGCAGCAGCGCCATCACGGCGTCGCCGGGAATGCCGAGGCTCATCGTCGGGATGAAGTCGACCTGCGTCTTCGAATGCGACGCCGCCTCGGGGCTCGCGACGCCTTCGAGCGCTCCGTGGCCGAAGCGCTCGGGCGTCTTCGAGACGCGCCGCTCGAGTGCGTAGGCGATGAACGTCGTGATCGTCGGCCCGGTACCCGGCATGGCGCCGAACAGCGTGCCGACGAGCGTGCCGCGCAGCATCGGCATGAACGCCTGCTTCAGCTCCTTCCGGCTCGGCCGCATGTCGCGCAGCCGCACCTTGGTCTCGGTGCCGATGAAGTGAATGCGATTCACGCTGCGCAGAAAATCCGCGACGCCGAAGACCCCGAGCGCGAGGGCGACGAGCTCGACGCGGTCGGAGAGCTCGGGAAAGCCGAATGCGAAGCGGATCACGCCGCTGTTGACGTCGGTCCCGACGACGCCGACCAGCAGCCCGAACACCGTCATCGCGACGCCCTTGATCGGCGAGCCGCGCGCCATCGTGCCGCCGGCGATCAGCCCGAGCAGCATGATCGAGAAGATCTCGGAGGGCCCGAACTTCAGCGCCGCTGCGACGAGCAGCGGCGAGGCGAAGATCATCACGATGATGCCGAACGACGCCGCGAAGAACGACGCGATCATCGTGATGCCGAGCGCGACGCCGCCCTTCCCCTGGCGCGTCATCGGATAGCCGTCGAGGCAGGTGACCGCGTGCGGCGGGTGCGAAGGCAGGTTCAGCAGGATCGCGCCGATCGCGCCACCGTACATCGAGCCGTAGAAGATGCCGGCGAGCATCAGGAACGCCGGCACCGCGTGCATCGTGTACGTGAGCGGCAACAGGATCGAGATCGCCGACAGCGCGCCCATGCCGGGCAGGACCCCGATCAGATTGCCGACGAGCACGCCGAAGAACGACCACATGAGGTTGTGCGGCTCGAGTGCGACACCGAAGCCGTACCAGAGGTCGACGAGCGCCTGATGCATCGACGTCGGTGCCCGTCAGCCCCGCAGAGCCGCCCCGAGGGGGTGACGCGCCCCCACGGGGGATTGCGAACGCAGTGAGCGTGGGGTGATCACTATCAGCCCCACTGGAAGAGCGGGAACTGCAGTTGCAGGCCCCAGTAGAAGACGACCAGCGCGACGACGGCGCACGCAATCGCGAGGGTGGCGGCGGCCACCATCGTATTCTCCCGGTCGCCGAGCGCCGAGACGAAGACGATCGCGAACGTCGCAGGCAGAAGCCCGCCGTACTTGCCGAGCACCACGAACGCGACGATCGCCGCGCAGATGCAGAACCATGCGCGCCACTCCGGCGGCAGCGACTTTTCGTCGACGACGTCCTGCTCGAAGCGCGCCGTGATGGCGATCGCGAGGCCCGCCAGCGCGAGGATCGCGCCGAGCGCGACGGGAAAGAACCCCGGGCCCATCCGGCTCAGCGACCCGATGTGATACGAGCTGCCCTGCAACGCGGCACCGAGCCCCAGCGCGATCATCAGGATGCCGCCGAGATAATCGCGGCTGCGCTTGCTCGTCAGAATTGTCACCTGCTCCCCCGGAATGCCCGGTGATCCGACCGGGCTGCCAGACGCGATCGTACGCGAGCGGGCGGGGACGCGTCGACAGCCGTGAATCGCGCGGCCATCGCGTCAGGTCCCCTGCGACTGTGCAACGATGCGCCGGCAATGCGCGAGCGCACCGCCGATCAGGTTGCGATTCGCCTCCGGCGTGCGAAACGCCGAATGCGCGGACAGCGTCACGTTCGGCAGCGTCGTCAACGGATGGCCGGCGGGAAGCGGCTCGATGTCGTAGACGTCGAGTCCGGCATGGCGCAGGTGGCCGGTGGAAAGCGCGTCGATCATCGCCTGCTCGTCGACCAGCGCGCCGCGCGCCGTGTTCACGAGGATCGCCCCGGGCCGCATCGCCGCGATGCGCTCGCGCGACAGGATCCCGCGCGTTTCGTCGGTCAACAGCAGGTGCATCGACACGACGTCGCTTTGCGCGAGCAATCGCTCGAGCGTGACGAACGCGACGCCTTCGTGCCTCTTCGGGCTGCGATTCCACGCGACGACGTTCATGCCGATGCCCCGCGTCATGCGCGCGACCTCGGTCGCGATCGAGCCGAAGCCGACGAGGCCGAGCGTGCGGCCACCGAGCTGGATGCCGTCGCGGCGCCGCCAACGGCCTGCGCGCATCTCGCGATCCATCCGGGCGAGGTCGCGCGCGCCGGCGAGCATCAGCGCAAGCGCGCACTCGGCGACGGCCGTATCGCCATAGCCCTTCACCGTGTGCACGCTGATGCCCGCGGCGCGCAGTTCCTCGGGGCTCATGTAGCTGCGCGGGCCGGTGCCGAGAAACACGACGTGACGCAGATTCGTGCAGCGGCGCGCGATCGCCGTCGGCAGATGCGTGTGATCGATCAGCGCGACTTCGGCACCGGCGAGCACCGCCGGAAGCGCAGCGGGTTGCACGTCCGGGTCGCGATTGATCGCGAACGCCATGCCCTCGATGCGCAGGAGCTCGTCGGCCACCGCGGCGAGCGCCGGGTTCGCGTCGACGAATACCGCCCGCAGCGTCATCGACGGATCGTCGAGCGCGAACGGCGACGTGCGAACGGTTGCGGGCGTGGATTGGTCATCAAGGCTTCGGACGGGCGCGACGCGCCTGTTGCGTTCGCTCGAAGGATACGTCAGTCGAGCCGGCCGCCGAGCTGGCGCTGGATCGCCGCCAGGTCGCACCAGACCGCCTCGTTCGCGATCTTGCCGTCGGCCAACTCGAACACGTGCAGCAGCCGAAAGCTGACGGGTCCGCTCCTGCCATCGAGCCCGAAGAGCCGCCCGTCGACGACGCGGCCGCGCCAGACGGTCTCGTCGACGACGAAATCGTCGCCATAGAGGCGGCGTACCGGCGTCACGCCTTCGCCGCGCAGGTCCGCGAACAGCGTTTCGTAGAACGCGCGGATCCTCGCCTTGTCGGTCTGCAGGCCGAACGGCGATGGGACGACCTCGTGCTTCACCTCCGCGGCAAGGCTCGCGACGACGCCGTCGACGTCGTCGGTCGCCTCGTACATGAAGTGC
>DATNGN010000029.1:0-19624 GCA_035605875.1 Casimicrobiaceae bacterium | reverse complement strand
CCGTCGGCGTCGAGAACCTCGTGATCGTCGATACACCGGACGCCGTGCTGATCGCGCACCGGGATCATCTGCAGCGGGTCAAGGAAGTCGTCGGCGAGCTCAAGGCGCGCGGGCACGAGGCATACCGGCTGCACCGCACGGTCAGCCGGCCATGGGGTGCCTACACGGTGCTCGAGGAGGCGCCGGGGTTCAAGATCAAGCGCATCGAGGTGCGCGCCGGCGCCGCGCTGTCGCTGCAGTTGCATCACCGACGCAGCGAGCATTGGGTGGTGGTGCGCGGCATCGCGCGCGTCACCAACGGCGAGCGCGAGTTCGACGTGCACCCGAACGAGTCGACGTACATTCCGGTCGAGACGAGGCATCGCCTCGAGAACCGGCAGCGCGAGCCGCTGGTGATCATCGAGGTGCAGTGCGGCGACTATCTCGGCGAGGACGACATCGTGCGCTTCGACGATCGCTACGGCCGCACGCCGGCGTAAGAGACATCACTGGCGGGTATAATCGAATGCGCTTCACCGCATCCGCGCTTCTCGCATGCCGACGGCCTCGACCGATGCTGCGACGGCCGCCTCCGCACCGCTTCCGGTAATCCGCGAACCCGTCGCCGACGATTCAACGCCCGCAAATCCGTTTGCGGCGCTGCCGTCGCTCGTCCCCGAGTTGCCGGACAACGGCCGGCGCATCGCGCTGCCGCCGCTTGCGGGCTCCGCCGACGCACTCGCGCTCGCGCAGGTCGGCGTCGCCGTGCACGCCGAACAGCGGATGCTCGTCGTCGTCTGTTCCGATGCACTCGCGGCGACGCGGCTCGCCGCCGAAATCACCTGGTTCGCGCCATCGCTTTCGATCAGCATCTTTCCCGACTGGGAGACGCTGCCCTACGATCATTTCTCGCCGCACCAGGACCTCGTCTCCGAGCGGCTGGCGACGCTCTATCGCATTTCGCGCGGCGAATGCGACGTCGTTCTCGTCGCCGCGACGACTGCCCTTTATCGGCTCGCGCCGCAATCGTTCCTCGCCGCGCACACATTCTTCCTGTCGCAGGGCCAGCGGCTCGACGTCGATGCGCTGCGCGCGCAACTGGCGCTCGCCGGCTATACGCACGTCACGCAGGTCGTTTCGCCCGGCGAGTTCAGCGTGCGCGGCGGCCTCATCGATCTCTACCCGATGGGGGCGACGCTGCCATACCGGATCGATCTCTTCGGTGACGAGATCGAATCGATCCGCACGTTCGATGCCGATTCGCAGCGCACGCTCTACCCGATGCGCGACGTGCGGCTCCTGCCGGCGCGCGAGTTTCCCCTCGACGACGCCGGACGCACGCGCTTTCGCGGCCGCTTCCGGGAGGTATTCGAAGGCGACCCCTCGCGCTCGATGCTCTACAAGGACATCTCGAACGGCATCGTGCCGGGCGGGATCGAGTATTACCTGCCGCTTTTCTTCGACGGCACCGCGACGTTCGTCGACTATCTGCCACCCGATGCGATCGTCGCGCTGCACGGTGACGTGGACGCCGCGATCGCGCGCTTCTGGGAGGACACCGAATCGCGTTATCGGCTGATGCGCGGCGACAAGGCGCGGCCGCTTCTGCCTCCGCCGCAGCTGTTCCTGCCGCTCGACGAGTTGCGCGGTGCGATCAAGCCGCATGCGCGCATCGAAGTTCCGCTTGCCGTGGCCGATGCGGCTTTGCCGCCCGACGCGCCGACGCGGCGGTTGCCGCCGGTCACCGTCGAGCGGCGCGCCGACGATCCGCTGGTGGCCTTGAAGCAGGTCGTGTCGATGCTCGACGGACGCATGCTCGTCGTCGCCGAAAGCGCCGGACGCCGCGAGACGATGCAGCAGTATTTCGCCGAATACGGGCTGCGCCCGGCGAGCGTCGAAAGCTTCGCCGAGTGCGTCGCGAGCGATGCGAAACTCATGCTGACCGCCGCGCCGCTTCACGCCGGTTTCGCATGGCCGGACGCGCGCGTCGCCTTCGTCACCGAAGCCGAGCTCTACGCGAACGTCGTTCGCCGCGGCAAGCGCGAAGGCAAGCGCTCGAACGTCGATGCGATGGTGCGCGACCTCTCGGAGGTGCGCATCGGCGATCCCGTCGTGCACGAGGAGCACGGCATCGGCCGCTACCTGGGCCTCGTCACGCTCGACGTCGGCGACGGCGCCACCGAGTTCCTCGAGCTCATCTACGCGAACGACGCGAAGCTGTACGTGCCGGTGTCGAATCTGCACGTGATCGGCCGCTACAGCGGCGCATCGCCGGACGCCGCGCCGCTGCACGAGCTCGGCAGCGGGCAGTGGGAAAAGGCGAAGCGCAAGGCCGCGCAACAGGCGCACGACACCGCAGCCGAGCTCCTGAATCTCTACGCGCAGCGCGCGGCGCGAAACGGCCACGCGTTCTCGTTCAAGCCGCACGATCTCGAGGCGTTCTCCGAAGGCTTCGGCTTCGAGGAGACGCCTGATCAGCAGGCGGCGATCGACGCGGTGACGGCCGATCTGGCCGCGGGGCGACCGATGGACCGCCTCGTCTGCGGCGACGTCGGCTTCGGCAAGACCGAGGTGGCGCTTCGTGCCGCGTTCATCGCGCTCGCCGACGGCAAGCAGGTCGCGCTGCTCGTGCCGACGACGCTGCTCGCCGAGCAGCACTTCCAGGTCTTCTCCGATCGCTTCGCCGACTGGCCGATGAAGATCGCCGAGCTTTCGCGCTTCCGCTCGACGAAGGAAGCGAAGGCGGTGCTCGACGGCCTTGCGAGCGGACGCATCGATCTCGTGATCGGCACGCACAAGCTGATCCAGTCGGACGTCAAGTTCAAGAATCTCGGCCTCGTCATCATCGACGAGGAGCACCGCTTCGGCGTGCGCCAGAAGGAGCAGCTCAAGAAGCTCCGTGCCGAGGTCGACGTGCTGACGCTCACCGCGACGCCGATTCCGCGCACGCTCGCGATGTCGCTCGAGGGCATCCGCGATTTCTCGGTGATCGCGACGGCGCCGCAGCGGCGGCTCGCGATCAAGACGTTCGTGTCGCCTTACTCGATCGGCATCGTTCGCGAGGCCGCATTGCGCGAGCTGAAGCGCGGCGGCCAGATCTACTTTCTGCACAACGACATCGACACGATCCGCACGACCGCCGAGCGTCTTGCGCAGCTGCTGCCCGAAGCGCGGATCGCGGTCGCGCACGGCCAGATGGGCGAGCGCGAGCTCGAGCACGTGATGCGCGACTTCTATGCGCAGCGCGTGAACCTGCTCGTCTGCTCGACGATCATCGAGACCGGCATCGACGTGCCGACGGCGAACACGATCATCATCGACCGCGCCGACCGCTTCGGCCTCGCGCAACTGCACCAGTTGCGCGGACGCGTCGGCCGCTCGCACCACCAGGCGTACGCGTATCTGCTGACGCCGCCGTGGGAGGGCTTGTCGGTGCAAGCGAAGAAGCGGCTGGAGGCGATCCAGATGATGGAGGACCTGGGCTCGGGCTTCTTCCTCGCGATGCACGATCTCGAGATCCGGGGCGCCGGCGAAGTGCTCGGCGAGGAGCAGTCGGGCGAAATGCAGCAGGTCGGCTTCCAGCTCTACGCCGACATGCTGAAGGCCGCGGTGTCCGCGCTGAAGGCGGGACGCGAGCCCGATCTTTCGCAGCCGCTCGGCGTGACGACCGAAATCAACCTGCACGTGCCGGCACGGCTGCCGGAACATTATTGCAGCGACATCCACGAGCGACTCGTCCTCTACAAGCGCTTGGCGAGCTGCGAGTCGCAGGACGAGCTCGACCTGCTGCGCGAAGAGCTCGTCGATCGGTTCGGCACCACGCCCGAGCCCGCGCAGGCGCTGATCGCCTGTCATCGCCTGCGGCTTGCCGCACGGCCGCTCGGCGTGACGAAGATCGACGCGGGTCCCGAGCGGACGACGCTTGCGTTCGTGAAGCGGCCGCCGTTCGACGCGGGAAAACTGATCCTGCTCGTGCAGAAGGACGGCCGCATTCGTTTTGCCGGACCCGATCGCGTACGGATCGAGCGCGCGGCGCCGACGCTTTCCGAGCGCGTGAAGCTCGTGCAGGATTTTCTCGCCAGGCTTGCATGAACATCGCCTGTCGCTCACCCCGTCCCTCTCCACGCCCGGCGGGGAGAGGGAGCCGAGCGCAGCGAGGCGGGTGAGGAGTGTGCCGAGAGCAATGCCTTTCCAGCTGCCGCCGCAGATGCACGTCTTCGTTCGCGACTGGCTGTCGGCGAACCAGGTCGTGTTGCGCGGCCCCGACGGTGCCGTCGTCATCGATTCGGGTTACGGCAAGCATGTGCCGCTGACGCTCGCGCTCGTCGCGTCGCGGCAGGGGCTCGACGGTGCGCCGCTCGCGAAGCTCGTCAACACCCATTGCCATTCGGATCACATGGGCGGCAACGCGGCGCTGCGGCGCGCATACGGCTGCACGATCGCCGTGCCCGCCGGTGAAGCGGCGTCGGTCGCGGCGTGGGATTCGCGCGCGCTGCTGCTCGATTACGCGGGCCAGCGAGCCGAGCGCTTCCACGTCGACGACGTTCTCGAGCCCGATTCGACGCAGGTGTGGGGCGATCTCGAGTGGCGCGTTCTGGCGGCGCCCGGCCACGACATGGCGGCGCTCGTCTTCTTCAACGACGCGCACGGAATCCTGATCTCCGGAGACGCGCTATGGCAGAACGGCTACGGCTTCGTGATGCCGCCGCAGGTCGACCCGCGCGCGTTGCCGGCGACGCGCGCGACACTCGACATGATCGCAGGACTCGACGTCCGCTACGTGATTCCCGGGCACGGCGAGCCGTTCGACGACGCGGGGCCGGCGCTCGAACGCGCCTATCGGCGCACCGACGCGTTCGAAGCCGATCCGTTGCGTCTCGCGCGCCACGCGCTCAAGGTCGTGCTCGTGTTCGCACTGCTCGACCGCGAGCGGATGCCGCTTGCGGACATGCCGGCCTACATCGAGCGCGTCGAGATGTTCCGCGACTTCAACGCGCGCTTCTTCGACCTCGCGCCGGCGACGCTTGCCGAGGAGCTGGTCGGCGAGCTCGAGCGCGCAGGTGCGGTGCGGTGCGAGGATGGTTGGCTGCTGCCGCGCTAGCTAGCTAGGACCCGTGTTCGCCGCCGCAGCGCTCGTCGTCGTCGCCCGAGGATGCCGCGGCGGTCGCGCAAGCCGACGCGATTACGGCTCGACCTGGTACGCCTCGAACGGAATCATCAGCTTGACGTCGTCGGCAGGTGCGTAAGGCAAGCCGGCAGTCATTCCCCACTCGGAGCGCTTGATCGTGGCGCTCGCATCGCCGCCGCACATCGGCTTCTTGTTGAACGGATTCGCACCGCAGCGGAAGTGATCGACATTGAGCGTGACGGGCTTCGTCACCCCGAGAAGCGTCAGCTCGCCGTTGACCGCGACGAGACGATCGCCATCGAACTTGAAGTCGCTGGCCTTGTACGTGATCGTCGGATACTTCTCGACGTTGAAGAATTTTTCGCCCTTGACGATTGCATCGAGCCGGGTCGAATCGTGCGTCCGAACGGACGACGGATCGATCGTCACGTCGACAGCGCCGGTTTTCGCCGCGCGGTCGATCGTCACCTTCGCCGTCGACTTGACGAACGTTCCGACCTGGTGACTGAAGCCCAGGTGCTCGGTCTCGAAGGAGACTTCCGAATGCACGGGATCGAGCGTGTACGTCTCGGCCGCAACGGGCAACGCGACGCAAAGGGCGATCGACGCGGCGACAATGCGAATCTTCATGGCAGCGCTCCTGGTCGGTGGAATGTCAAGCACGATCGCGGCATTGCATTGGGCGATCGTTGCAGCAGGGTTGGATCTCACGGCGTCGGCGCAAGCGTCATCTTCACGCGAACGACGATGTCGTTGGCGACGGTCGACGGATCCGCCCATTCGCCCTCGCCGATCCCGTAATCGAGACGACGGATCGAAAACGTTCCATCGGCGACTCGATTTCCCGACGCATCGGCCGTGACGCTGATCGGCACGATGCAGTCGCGCGTGATTCCCTTCAGCGTGAGCTTGCCGGCGACTTCGTAACGGTTGCCGCCGACCTCCCGGATCGCGGTCGAGGCGAAATGCGCGGTCGGGAATTTCGCCGTGTTGAACCAGAGCGGTCCCTTCGCCTCGGCGTCGGAATCGTCGCTCGCGAGGTCGATGCTGCCGAGGTCGACGTCGATCACCGCCTTGGAGGAGCCGAGCGCGTTCGGCCGAAAGACGATGTCGGCCGTCCATTTGCGAAACCGACCGTCGAACTTGACGCCCATCTGCTTCACGGTGAACGCGATGTCGCTCTTCCCGCCGACGACCGATTGCGCCTGCGCGGAAGGCAGCGCGAGGAAGATTGCGAGCAGCAGGACGAGCGTGCGCATCACGAGCGGGCGTGGTTGGGTCTCACGAGCGGCAGCATCCGGGTGAGCACCGCGTCGCGGTCGACGACATGATGCCGCACCGCGGCGGCCGCATGCACGCATACGACGGCGAACAGCAGCGCGTTCAGATCGACGTGCACGAGCCGCAGCACGTCGCCGAGCGCCCGGCTCTTATGCACGAGATCGGGCAGCGGCACGAGGCCGAGGTAGACGACCTGCACGCCGGTCGCCGAGCTGTAGAGCCAGCCGGTGATCGGAATCACGAACAAGAGCAGGTACAGCAACGCGTGCGACCCCGCAGCGGCGCGTCGCTGCCATGCCGGCATCGGGATCGGCGCCGGATGCGGGCGCGCGAGCCGCCAGACGATGCGCAACGACGTGAGCAGGAAGATCGTGATGCCGATCGACTTGTGCACGAGGTACCACGAAAGCTTCCGCGGCGAGATCGGCAGGCCCACCATCGAGAGCCCGAGCAGCAGGTTGGCGATGATCAGCGCCGCCGTGATCCAGTGCAATGCGATGGCGCCACGGTTGTACGTCTCGCTCACGTTAGCGTCCCGATCATCGGCCGTCCCGCGCGACGCGGGACTTACAGGTAACAGTGGCATCGGCGGCCCTATTCCCACGTCAACCGCACCTCTTGGACTCCTCCGCGCTGCGCGCTCCGGGGCTGATTCGCGCTCGCGGCGGCCCTTCGCGCACCTCTTGGACTCCTCCGCGCTGCGCGCTCCGGGGCTGATTCGCGCTCGGGGCGGCCCTTCGCGCTCACGCGAGCGACGCGACGAAATGGCGTACGCCGTCCAGGAGCATCTGCACGGCAAGTGCCGTCAGCACGAGGCCCATCAGCCGCTCGACGGCGATCATCCCCCGCTCGCCGAGCACACGCTGCAGCCGGTAGGCGGCCAGCAGGACGATCGTCGCGACGATCATCGCCGCGGTCAACGCAATGAGCCATGCAAGCCGGTGCGGCGGATCGCGCGACACCATCAGCATCACCGTCGCGAGCGCCGAAGGCCCGGCGATCGACGGAATCGCGAGCGGCACAAGGAACGGCTCGTCGCCAGGCGGGTCGCCGAAGATGCCTTCCGGATGACGAAACACCATCCGCAGCGCGATCAGGAACAGGATGATCCCGCCCGCGATCGCGAGCGACACCTCGGAGAGCTGCAACCAGTGCAGGAACGCCTGTCCGCCGAACATGAACGCGACGAGGATCAGGTAGGCGGCGAAGCATTCGCGCAACACGACGCGCGAGCGCCGCGCCGGCGCGACATTGGCAAGCGCCGAAACGACGATCGGCACGTTGCCGAACGGATCGATGACGAGCAGCAACAACACCGCAGCGGAGAAGACCTCGGCGACGGGCATTGGGCGTCAGTGCTCCGGACGTAAGTCCATTCGGAATCGGGCGAGCGGGCCGAAAGCCTCAGTCCCCGAGGACGACGCCTTCGCGCCGCGGGTCGGCGCCGCCGACGAAGCCGCGCGGCGTCCGTACGATCGTCTGCACGCCGCTCGTCTCCTCGATGACACGCACGTCGTGTCCGAGCGCGGTGAGCTTCGGCGCAAGCGCCGCGACCGGCGTGTCCTTCTCGAGCTCGAGCGGTCCGTTGCGGCTGCCGAAGTTCGGCAGTGCCGCGGCGGCCTGCGGATCGAGCTTCCAGTCGATCAGCGCGAGCAGCGTCTTGATGACGTAGTCGATGATCGCGCCGCTGCCCGGCGATCCGGTGACGATCGCGACCCGGCCGGCGCGATCGTAGGCGATCGTCGGCGCCATCGACGAGCGCGGGCGCTTGCCGGCCTCGACGCGGTTGGCGACCGGTTTTCCGTGCTCGACCGGAACGAACGAGAAGTCGGTCAGCTCGTTGTTGAGCAGGAACCCGCCTTCGGTCATCAGGTGACTGCCGAACCCGTACTCGATCGTCGTCGTCATCGACAATGCGTTGCCGTCGGCGTCGACGATCGAGATCTGCGACGTCGACGGCAGGTCGAGCGCGGCATCGCGACCCCACGCGATCGCCGTTGCACGCGCCCGCTGCGCCGCCGGATCGCCGGGACTGGCGATGCCCAGGCTTCGCATCGGGGAGATGAGCATCGAGCGCGCGCGCAGGTAACGCGGATCGAGCAGGCCGGCGGGGGCAGCGAAGAAATCCGGATCGGCCATGTAGACGCCACGATCCGCGAACGCGAGGCTCTCGGCCTCGCTTGCGAAATGCACGCTCCAGAACGACGCCGCGCCCATTGCGCCAACGTCGTACGGCTCGAGCATGGCAAGCGCCTGCAGGACGGTGAGGCCGCCCGACGAGGGCAGCGGCATCCCGCATACGCGGTAGCCGCGATAGCCGTTGCATACCGGTTCGCGCGTCCTCACGGAATAGTGCGCGAGATCGTCGCGCGTAAGGTCGCCGGGATGACGCGGCGCATCGGCGATCGTCTGTACGATGTCGTCGGCGATCGGTCCTTCGTAGAACGCGCCCGCACCCTGCGTCGCGATCGTGCGCAGCGTTCGCGCGTACGCGGGGTTGCGAAGCGGTGCGCCAACCGGCAATGGCGCACCGCGGGAGGTATGGAAGTAGTCCCGCGCACGCTGCTGGGGCCAGTCGTCCTGCTCGGCAATTTCATTGTGCAGGCGCGGCGACACCGGGAAGCCGCTCTCGGCGAGCGCGATCGCCGCCGCGAACAGGCGCGGCCATGCGACGCGTCCGTGCTCGCGATGCACGGTTTCGAGCAAACGCACGATCCCCGGTACGCCGACCGAGCGGCCGCCGATCACCGCGTCGAGGAAGGCGAGAGGCTTGCCGTCAGGTCCGAGAAAGCGATCGCCGCGTGCGGCGGCCGGGGCGGTTTCGCGTCCGTCGTATGCGAAGAGCTTCCCGCTTTTCGCATCGTGATAGAGCAGGAACGCGCCGCCGCCCAGCCCCGACGACTGCGGCTCGACGAGGCCAAGGACGAGTTGCACGGCGATCGCTGCGTCGATCGCGCTGCCGCCGCGATGCAGGACGTCGTAGCCGGCGCGCGCCGCGAGCGGATTCGCCGCCGCGACCATGAAGTGGCGGCTTTCGACCGGCGCCTTGTCGATCCACCCCGACGGATGCTCGGGCGCGACCGGCTGCGCGAGGACCAGCGTCGCGCAAGCCGCGACGATGCACGCGCCGGCGCGTGTGACGAGCGCTCGAAGGCGCATGGAACGCGGAAGGAAACGCAGAGGCGGCGATTCTACGCCGTGGCGAATCCGTCCGCGCCGGTGGCTGTTGCCGTTACTGTCCGGCGCGCGCCGGCGTCGGATCGTGGCCGCCGATCTGCGCGCGGTCCTTGAGCGTCGTCGCACCTTCCTCGTGCGCGCAGTGCGCGCAGCAGAAGAAGCGCCCGCTCACTTCCATGCCGTGGCCGATGATCCGGCACCCGCAGTGCTCGCACGCCGGGGCGAGCGTGTAGATCGCGCATTCGAACGAATCGAACGTGTGCGTGACGCCGGCCATCGTCACCGTGAAGGACTTGTCGTAGTCGTTGCCGCAGGTTTCGCATCGCGCCATCGCAACCTCCGCATGATCGTGAACGACAGGCGGCGGCGCGAATCGCGCCGCGCGAAGGGACAGACTGCGAAACGCGAGCGAAGTGCCGCTTGCCTCGTCAGCGACCGCCCTTGCACGCATTCGGACGCGGGTTCGCGCGCAGGCACTGGATCGTGACGATCGGCACGCCGGCGACCACCAATTGCTCGGTAGCGACGTGCTGCAGCTTGATCGCATCGGCCGGCGCGATGCCGAGGTCGACGTGCGCACGGTCGTTCTCGCCGAACGACGACGGATCGACGCCGGTTACCGTGCCGAACAGGACGAGTGCATCGAGGTACGAGCCTTCCTTGCTGGCGTGCAGGTAATCGATCCACCAGAGGTTCATCTTGTCGCGCGGCAACGCGATGCTGTACGTGCCGTCCGGTCGGTAGAAGCCGTTCGTCTTCGCGACGCCTTCGTCGAGCGCGCGCTGGAATGCGTCGCCGACGGGCGCTACGCCCGCGAAGTTCGGATTGCTCTGCGCCTTCGCATGAAACGACGCGTGCAGGTCGGCCGTCATGCCGGCGAGGCCTTCGTCCTGATAGTAGAGCGTGTCGGGAAAGCCGTCCGGAAATGCCGGATCCGTCGTATCGACGATCGGCCGCCCGTCCGGGACTTCGGGATAGTTCGGATCCGGCACGGTGGCGAGATGCGCGAAGACCATGTCCGGGCGCGCCCACGTTTGCGTCAGGTACACCTTGGCGAGCGGGTTCGCGTTCGGATTCGCCGGAATCGTCCGCAGCGTGTTGTTGTTGCACGACGACAACGTGCCGCCGGCTGCCACGCAGCCGTCGACGCTGCCGTACAGCGCCGTGTACATCGCCCGCTCGCGGTAGCTTTGCGCCGCGCCGACGTGAACGTACTGCTCGATCTTGTCGGCATACGCGTCGAACTGCGGCAGGTTCGCGTTTGCGCCGCGGTCCGCCGGCAACGGCGCATCGCTTTGCTCCTGCAGCACGACGACGTCCCACTTGCGCGAGGCGATGTTGCCGCGCAGGTCCCAATTGTCGGGGTTGGCGGTGTTCAGGAAATGCCCGCGCAGCGTCGCGGCGTTGCGCGCCGACATCGATACGTCGTAGTCGAGCCCCGCCTGATCGGCAAGCGACTTGAAGATGCCCGGCACGCCGCCCCACGGGTGCGGCTCGAAAACGTTCGTTCCCGACGTTTCGCTGAACGGCGCTTCCGAGCCGGGCGGCCCCTGCGGACGCGTCAGGTCGTGCACGTTCTGCACGTTGTAGCTCATGACGGGGTCGAGGCGACCGAACGTGTAGCTGTTGCCCACGAACAGCATCGCAACCGGCGCGGCACAGGCGCTCCCCGCCCACGCAAGAGCACCGACGATCGACGTGATACGCAGCGGATTCTTCATGACGAGCGTCCCGCCATCGCCCGCTGTTACTTGGCGATCGCAGCCGGCGCGGTCGCCGGCGCCGATGCGCTCGGTGGATGCACCGGGGTCGTGGGCGCCGCCGTTCCAGGCGCCGTCCCCTGCAACACGAGCAGCGGCACGATCAGGAGCGCGACGATGTTGATGATCTTGATCAGCGGATTCACCGCCGGTCCCGCGGTGTCCTTGTACGGATCGCCGACGGTATCGCCGGTGACCGCGGCCTTGTGCGCATCCGAGCCCTTGCCGCCGAAGTGGCCGTCCTCGATGTACTTCTTCGCGTTGTCCCACGCGCCGCCGCCGGTCGTCATCGAGATCGCGACGAAAAGGCCGGTCACGATCGTGCCCATCAGCACGCCGCCGAGCGTCTGCGCGCCGGCATCGACGCCGCCGACCCACGCGAAGCCGACGCCGACGACGATCGGGATCAGGACCGGCAGCAGCGACGGAACGATCATCTCGCGGATCGCGGCGCGCGTCAGCATGTCGACCGCCACGCCGTACTCCGGCTTCGCCGTGCCCTGCATGATCCCCTTGATCTCGCGGAACTGCCGGCGCACTTCGACGACGACGGCACCTGCGGCGCGGCCGACCGCCTCCATCGCCATCGAGGCGAACAGATAGGGAACGAGGCCGCCGATGAAAAGGCCGATGATGATGTAGTGATTCGAAAGGTCGAAGCTCACCGAATGGCCCGCCGACTCGAGCGCGTGCGTGTAGTCGGCGAAGAGCACGAGCGCGGCAAGGCCCGCCGAGCCGATCGCGTACCCCTTCGTCACCGCCTTCGTCGTATTGCCGACGGCGTCGAGCGGATCGGTGATGCTGCGCACCGAATCGGGCAAGTCGGCCATTTCCGCGATGCCGCCCGCGTTGTCGGTGATCGGGCCGTACGCGTCGAGCGCGACGATGATGCCGGTCATCGACAGCATCGCCGTCGCGGCGATCGCGATGCCGTAGAGGCCCGCGCAGACGAACGAGACGAGGATCGCGATGCAGACGGCGATCACCGGCCACGCGGTTGCCTTCATCGATACGCCGAGGCCCGCGATGATGTTCGTCGCATGACCGGTCGTCGATGCCGACGCCACGTGCTGGACCGGCTTGAAGTCGGTGCCCGTGTAGTACTCGGTGATCACGACCATCGCCGCAGTCAGCACGAGGCCGACGAGCGCGGCGCCCCAGAGACGCAGCGGCGACAGCGCGGCGTCGACGCTGCCGATGCCGCCCATCATCCATTGGGTGATGAAGAAGAAGCCGATTGCGGAGAGCACGCCCGCGACGATCAGCCCGCGATACAGCGCGTTCATGATCTTGCCGCCGGTCCTGGCCTTGACGAAGTAGCAGCCGACGATCGATGCGAGGATCGAGAAGCCGCCGAGCACCAGCGGATACGTGACCGCGGTCGTCGCCATCGTCGGCAGAAGCAGCGCGCCGAGCAGCATCGTCGCGACGATCGTCACCGCATACGTTTCGAAGAGGTCGGCCGCCATGCCGGCGCAGTCGCCGACGTTGTCGCCGACGTTGTCCGCGATCACCGCGGGGTTGCGCGGATCGTCCTCGGGAATTCCCGCTTCCACCTTGCCGACCAGGTCGGCGCCGACGTCCGCGCCCTTCGTGAAGATGCCGCCGCCAAGCCGCGCGAAGATCGAGATCAGCGAGCCGCCGAACGCCAGTCCGACGAGCGGCTGGATCGCCGCGTGCAGGCCTTCGTTCTCGAGGTTCGGCGCGTAGTGCGCCGACGACACGAGAAACCAGTAGAAGCCGGTGACGCCCAGCAGGCCGAGGCCGACCACGAGCATGCCGGTGATCGCCCCGCCGCGAAACGCGAGTCCCAGCGCCTCGTTCAACCCGGTTCGCGCCGCTTCGGCCGTGCGCACGTTCGAACGCACCGAGACGTTCATGCCGATGTAGCCGGCGAGCCCCGACAGGATCGCGCCGATCGCGAAGCCGGCCGCCGTGCGCCAGGCGAGGAAGACGCCGATCAGGATGAAGAGGATCACGCCGACGATGCCGATCGTCGTGTATTGCCGGTTGAGGTATGCCTTGGCGCCGGCCTGTATCGCCGCCGCGATTTCCTGCATACGCGGATTGCCGGCAGGCTTGGCGAGGATCCAGCGAACCGATACCGCGCCGTAGACGATCGCCGCAATCGCGCAGACGAGCGCGAAGATGAGCGAGTTTGACATTGACGACTCCCTTTGCGAACGTGAGCTTCGAAACGGCCCCGGCGCGCCATTCTCGCGGACGCTTCTTCCGCGGCCGCGCGGGCTTCGGGCACGCGGCCGTGCCGTTCCTCTTTTGCGGTTCGGTCCAAAGAGGACCGCGGCCGCCAAAAACTCGCTATTTTGCCAGTTTGCCGGCGAGGAAGTCGAGCCGGCGCTGTTCCCGCAACGTTTCGCCGTCTACGACGTAGGTCGATATCTGCGCGGCGGCCGTTTCACTCTAGATCTCGAACGACGTGGCGAGCTTCTTCGGCACCTCGACGTTCTTCAGCCGCACGTATTGCGGCAGTCCGTCGCGATACGGCGGCGGCGCTTCGCCCTTGATCAGCGGCGACAGGTAGGCGCGCGCCTTGGCGGTGATACCGTAGCCGTCGCGCGTGATGTAGTCGCGCGGCAGCATCTTCTCCTTGTTCGCGACCTCCGCGAGCGGCGCCACGCCGATCTTCCAGCGATACGGACGGTCGGATACGCGCACGATCGCCGGCATCACGGCGTTCTGTCCGCGCAGCGCGACCTCGACGGCCGCCTTGCCGACCGCATACGACTGGTCGAGATCGGTCTTCGACGCGAGATGGCGTGCCGCGCGCTGCAGGTAATCGGCGACCGCCCAGTGGAACTTGTAGCGCAGCCGATCCTTGACGAGCGCTGCAATCTGCGGCCCGACGCCGCCGAGTTGCGCATGGCCGAACGCGTCCTTCGTCCCCGCTTCGCCCATCAGCCCGCCTTCGGCGTTGCGCAGTCCCTCGGACACGCCGACGCAGCAATAGCCGAACCGCTTCGTCCGCGCGTCCACCGCGTCGAGGAATTTCGCTTCGTCGAAGGCGATTTCGGGAAACAGCAAGACGAGCGGAATCGGCGTGGCCTCGTCGTCGGCGAGTCCCACTGCGGCGGTGATCCAGCCCGCGTGCCGACCCATCACCTCGAGCACGAACACCTTCGTCGACGTCTTCGCCATCGACGCGACGTCGAACGCCGCTTCGCGCATCGACGTCGCGACGTATTTCGCGACCGAGCCGAAGCCGGGACAGTTGTCGGTGACGGCGAGGTCGTTGTCGACGGTCTTCGGCACGTGCACGGCGATCAGCGGATAGCCGAGCGTCTGCGCGATCTGCGACACCTTGAGGCACGTGTCGGCCGAATCGTTGCCGCCGTTGTAGAAGAAGTAGCCGATGTCGTGCGCGCGGAAGACGTCGATCAGACGCTCGTACTGCGCGCGATTCTCGTCGAGCGACTTGAGCTTGTATCGGCACGAGCCGAACGCGCCGCCGGGCGTGTGCATCAGCGCCGCGATCGCGCGCGGCGATTCGCGGCTCGTGTCGATCAGGTCCTCGGTCAGTGCACCGATGATGCCGTTGCGGCCGGCATACACGCGGCCGATTTCGGAGCGATGCGCGCGTGCCGTCTGGATGACGCCCGCCGCGCTCGCGTTGATCACCGCGGTGACGCCGCCGGACTGGGCGTAGAACGCGTTGCGTTTAGGCATCCCGAGGTTCCTCCAATCGTGTCGTCAGCGCGCGCTCGCCTCGCGCAGCAGCGCGAGATTATGCGCGAGCGATGCATCGCCCGGCCGCACGGCGCAGGCGAGGCGCTGCGTGGCGATCGCATCGCCGAGCCGCCCGGCGGAGCGCTGCACCATCGCGAGCAGGTTGAGCGCGAACGGGTCGTTCTGGCTTTGCGCGAGCACCTCGCGGCACAACGCCTCGGCGCTGGCGAGATCGCCGCTCCTGGCGCGGTTTCCCGCCTGCTCGAGCCGCTTCGTGACGTCGTCGACCAGCGCGTCGTATCGCGCTTCCCACTTCGCATAGATGCGGTCGCGAAACTTCGCGAACCTCGCATCGTCCTGGTTGACGCCGCCTCCGGCGCCGGACGAACCGACATCCGCGCGCCATTCGAACGTCTGCCGCGGCTCGAAATGAAACCGCGTGTGCTGCGCGCACTGGATGAAGAAGTCCCAGTCCTGCAGCATTTCGAGCGCGTCGTCGAAGCGGCAGCCGCGTGCGACGAGCGCGCGCGAGAAGATGGCGACCGACAGGCTGATGAAGCTGCGCTGGTACAGCTCGATCGCTGCGAACGGTTGCCCGACCGTCTGCACGCTGCCGTCGACGAACGTCGCACGGGCGAGCGTATGGACGACGAGGCAGTCGCCGGCGTTGCGCTGCGCATCGATCAGGCCGCTGACGTGCGACGGCAGAAAGATGTCGTCATCATCGAGAAACGTGATCCAGTCGCCCTGCGCCGCGTCGATCCCGGCGTTCGCCGCCTGCGGACGCGAGCGTGGCGCGTCGCCGGGCACGAAGCGCACGCGATGCCTGCCTGCGGTTGCCGGAGGCGGCGGATGCGCGGTGCCGCATGCGGCGACGACGACGACCTCGATGCGCTCGTAATCCTGCTCGGCGATCGACGCGAGCGCGCCGGCGAGCGACGGGCGCGCCATGCTGCGGACGATGATGCTGACGAGCGGCGACATCGCCGTCGCCCCGGCCGCGTTCCCGCTCAACTGCGAAGCGCGGCCATGCACGCGTCGCGAATGCCTTCGACGGTGCCGAGGCCGTTCACCTTGCGGTAGCGCGGCGCCCTGGGATCGCCGCTCGCCTCCCATTGCGCGTAGTAGGTGACGAGCGGCTCGGTCTGCGCGTGATAGATCGCGAGGCGGTTGCGCACCGTCTCTTCGGAATCGTCCTCGCGCTGGATCAACGGCTCGCCGGTGACGTCGTCGCGCCCGGTGACACGCGGCGGATTGAACTTGACATGATAGCTGCGTCCCGACGGGACGTGGACGCGGCGTCCGCTCATCCGCTCGACGATCGCCGCGTCGGGAACGTCGATCTCGATCACGTAATCGATGTCGACGCCGGCCTCGCGCATCGCATCGGCCTGCGGGATCGTGCGCGGGAACCCGTCGAACAGGTAGCCCTGTGCGCAGTCGGTGTCGCCCAGACGATCCTTGACGAGGGCGACCATGATGTCGTCCGATACGAGCGACCCGTTGTCCATCACCTCCTTGGCGGCGAGGCCCAGCGGCGAGCGCGCGCTCACCGCCGCGCGCAACATGTCGCCGGTGGAAATCTGCGGGATGCCGTAAGCCTCGCGGATGAACGCCGCCTGTGTGCCCTTGCCGGCGCCCGGCGGGCCTAGCAGGATCAATCGCATCGAGTAGCCCCCTGATCAGCGACGATTGTCGATTCTCGCTGTGTAGCGGTCAATCGGTCGTCATCGCGAACTGCGGAAGTCGCCGTGCGCGCGCGAGATCGTCGGGCGTGTCGATGCCGGGTGCGGGCGTCCCCTGCGCGATGTCGACGACGATCCGGTAGCCGTGATGGAGCGCGCGCAACTGCTCGAGCGCCTCGACACTCTCGGCCGGTGCAGGCGCAAGCCTCGGGTACGCGCGGAGGAACGCGACGCGATAGGCGTACAGGCCGTAGTGCCGATACATCGGCACCTGCGCGGGAAGCGTCGCCGGCTGCGCGGAAAACCCGGCGCGCGACCACGGGATCGGCGCGCGGCTGAAGTAGAGCGCGCACCCGTGCGCGTCGAGCACGACCTTCACGACGTTCGGATTGAACGCCTCGTCGATATCGGCGATCGGATGGCACGCGGTCGCGATCGCCGCATCGGCGGCTGCCGCCAGCGTCGTCGCGACACGGCGCATCAGCGCAGGATCGAGCAGCGGCTCGTCGCCCTGGACGTTGACGACGATCTCGTCGTCGGCCAGTCCGAGCGTCGTCGCCGCCTCGGCGAGGCGGTCGGTGCCGCTCGCGTGATCTTCGCGCGTCATGATCGCATCGATGCCGTGCGCCTGCGCGGCGGCCTCGATCCGTGCGTCGTCGGTCGCGACGACAACGCGCACGGCGCCGCTTCGGCGCGCATGCTCGGCGACGCGAACGACCATCGGCTTGCCGCCGAGATCGGCGAGCGGCTTTCCCGGCAGGCGCGACGATGCGTAGCGCGCGGGAATGAGAACGCTGAAGCGCGCGTCGCCGGAAGGTTGCCCCGGCGCCGTCACTCCTTCCCCGCTTCCCATTCCTCGGGCGTGAGCTTGCGCGCCTCCTCCTCGAGCATGATCGGAATGCCGTCGCGCACCGGATAGGCGAGGCGCGCCGAGCGCGAGATCAGCTCGCTGCGCTCACGGTCATAGACGAGCGGACCCTTCGTCACCGGGCAGACCAGCATCTCGAGCAGCTTCGGGTCCATCGATTCTCTCCAGCACGAAATCGATCAGCGCGGGCGCGATGCGCGCGGCGATCGGCTGCATCCACATCCGCGCATCGCCGAATGCGCGGCATTTTACCGCGTCCTTTTCGGTCATCAGGATCGCCGGCGCGCGCGCGAACGCAACGTCGTCGCGCGCGTAGCGATGATGGTCGGCGAAGGCGAGCGCCTTGCCAACGAAGCCCTGCGCCCGCAGCGCTTCGAAGAACGCGTCGGGGTGCGCGATGCCGGCGATCGCGACCGTCGCGGGATCGTTCAGCAGGCCCGCATCGAAGGGCCGCGTCGGATCGATCGCGTTGATCCATGCACGAGCCTCGTAAGTTGCAACGAACTCGCGCGCATGCCCGCGCATTCGCGGCCGCACGCCGGACGTCGTTCGCCAGACGATCGCATCGACCGCGTCGAGCCGCGACGCCGGCTCGCGCAGCGGACCGGCCGGCAGCAGCCGCTCGTTGCCGAGTTCGCGCGCCGCGTCGACGACCGCGATCTCGACGTCGCGCGCGAGTGCGTAGTGCTGCAGCCCGTCGTCGGCGACGATGACGTCGACCTCCGGATGCGCGCCGAGCAGCCTCCCGGCGGCGGCGACGCGATCGCGCCCGACGACGACCGGCACACCGGAGGCCGCGAGCAGCAGCGGCTCGTCGCCGACGTCCTGCGCGGCGTCGCTCGCGCGCACTTCGCGGACGTCGTGTGTCGCGCGTCCATAGCCGCGGCTGACGATGCCGGGACGGCGGCCGCGCGCGGCGAGTGCCGCCACGAGTGCTGCGACGAGCGGCGTCTTGCCGGAGCCGCCGGCGGTGATGTTGCCGACGACGACGACCGGAACGGGCACGCGCGTTTGCCGCAGCACGCCGCGGCGATAACCGGCACGGCGCAGCGCGACGACACGCCCGAAGAGCCACGCGAGCGGCCGCAGCAGATGCGAGCCGAGCGTCGGCTCGCGGGCGTACCACGTGCGAGCAAGCGCGCCCGCGCGCCTCACTTCGGCGCGGACGGCGTGGCCTGCGTCGCGAACGTGATCCGTGTAAGTCCCGCGTTGCGCGCCGCTTCCATCACGTGGATCACCGACTGATGCGTCGCCTGCGCATCCGCGTTGATCACGACGACCGGCTCCTTCGCGTCGGCCGCCGCGCGCTTCAGCATGGCGGCGAGCGCGTCGACGGTCGTGAACGTGAACGTCGGCTCGCGTCCGATCTTGTAGCGGCCCTGCGCGTCGAGGCCGACGTCGATCTCACGGGGACGCTCCTTCGCCGGATCGGCGTTCGCCTCGGGCAGCGTGATCTGCAACTCGGCGATCCGCTGGTAGGTCGTCGTCACCATCAGGAAGATCAGGATGACGAGCAGGACGTCGATCAGCGGGATGAAGTTGATCTCCGGGTCGTCGCGTCCCCGGTCGCCGCGCAGATTCATTCGTGAACCTCCACGCTTGCGGCTCGCATTGCCGACCCGACGCTCATTTTCGTTCGTTGTGCGCGAAGTCGACGAGCTTGATCGCCTGCTGCTCCATCTCGACGACGAGCGCGTCGACGCGCGCGCGGAAGTAGCGGTAGAACATCATGCTCGGAATCGCGACGATCAGGCCCATCGCCGTGTTGTACAGCGCGACCGAGATGCCGTGCGCCAGCTGGGCGGGGTTCGAGCCCACGGCGCTTTGCGAGCCGAAGATCTCGATCATGCCGATCACCGTGCCGAACAGGCCGAGCAGCGGCGCCATCGACGCGATCGTGCCGAGCGTCGTGAGGAAGCGCTCGAGGTCGTGCGTGACGAGTCGGCCCACCTCCTCGATCGCCTCCTTCATCACCGGCCGCGGGCTTTTCACGTTTGCGAGGCCCGCGGCGAGAATGCGCCCGAGCGGTCCCTGCTCGGCCGTGCGTGCGAGCAGGTCGTTC